>JANOEM010000623.1:0-15339 GCA_031413195.1 Actinomycetes bacterium | reverse complement strand
ACCCGTGACCACGTACCACGAGTCGAGGGCGGTGCGGACCATCGTCAGATCGCATTCGATGCCGCCGAGTTCATTGCAGAGCTGGGTGTAGGTCACTGTTCCGATCGACTTATCCATGCTCGCGACCGACAACCACTGCACCGCCGAAAGGGCCCCAGGCCCGGTGATCTCGAACTTCGCGAATGACGTCTGGTCGATCAGGCCGACCCCCGTGCGCACCGCGTGGTGAGCACTGCCGACGTGATCGAACCAGTTCGGCCTGCCGAACGAAGGGCGATCGACCGCTTCGATTCCCGGCGGGGCGAACCAGTTCGGGCGCTCCCACCCACCGCGCGAGCCGAACACGGCGCGTCTGCCCGCCAACGTCTGATGCAGCGGGCTCGTGCGAATACCACGACCGGTGTGGTGCTCGCTACCTGGCGCCGACAGCTTGTAGTGATGGGCGTACAGCTCGACCGCCCGCGGGTACATGAAGTGGCGAGTCGTGTGATGGAACGCGAACCGGCGAACATCCAACGGCCACAGGTCGAGCGAAGGACGGCCCTCGAGCATCCATTCGGCCATCATCTTGCCTGCCCCACCTCCGGCTGCGATGCCGTACAGGAAGCCCGTCGCGACGAAGAAGTTGTCGAGCTCCGGCGCTCGCCCCATGACGAAGTCGGCATCTGCCGAGTAGGGAATGGGACCGTTGATCAGGGTGCGGATACCGGCCCGTTCGATAACCGGCGTCCGCTTCGTGGCCAAGGCGGCGAGTTGCTCGAAACGGTCGAAGTTGGGGTCCAGCAACTGCCGCTGGAAAGGAACGGGAATCCCGGTCTCGCCGAACGCGAGGGTGTCCGGCTCGTACCCGCCGACGAGCAACCCCGGTCCGTCGGGCTTGTAGTACACGAGGTGATCAGGATCACGCATGGTTGGCATGTCACGAAGCGCTGATTGCTCGATTTCGGCGATCGGACCGGTGATCATGTATTGGTGCTCGACCGCGAACGCAGGCACTCGAGCGCCGACCATCCGACCGATCTCCAGCCCCCACATTCCGGCGGCGTTGACGATCATCTCGCACTCGATCGTCTCGTCGCCACGGTCGGCATTGGTGGTTCTGACCTGAGTGACCCGACGGCCTTCGACGGTGATCGACACGACCTTGGTGTCCTCGACGATCGTCGCGTTCCGGGCCCGCGCGCCCTTGGCTATTGCCTGGGTGACACTCGCTGGGTCGATGTATCCATCTGTCGGCAGGAACGCAGCCGCGAGCACATCTTCGGTCGACATCAACGGGAAGAGTTCCTGCGCTTGTTGCGCGCTGATGATGTCCATCGGCAGCCCGAAGCTCTTGGCCATCGTGGCGAGTCGTCGCAGCTCCATCACCCGTTCCGGCGAGCAGGCCAGGCGAAGGCTGCCGACCTCGTGCCAGTCCACCGCCTGCCCGGTCTCGGCTTCGAGGTTGCGGTACATCTCGACGGACTGCTCGAGCATTCGGGTGGTGTTGCGCGACGACCTCAACTGCCCGACCAGCCCTGCGGCGTGCCAGGTCGCGCCATCGGTCAGCTTGTGCTGTTCGATCAACACGACGTCGCGTTCGCCCATCTTGGTCAGGTGGTAGGCAATGCTGCATCCCAGAATTCCTCCACCGATGATGACGATCCGCGCCCGCGAGGGCAGCTTCCGATCCGATTCCTGATGCTGCGTCATGCTCGTGTCCCGCCTGCTCTCACGCCTTGATCCGATTCATCCCGGGGTCGTACGACGCCCGCAGCGAAACCGAACAGGGCACTCGTTCGGTCGCGACTTCCAGTTCGTAGCTCGCATCGAGCACCCAGTCTTCGGTGACGCCTTCCGGATTGCGGACGTACCCGTAGCCGATTGGCTTGTCGATCGTGTAGCCGAAACCAGCACTCGTCAGCCATCCAACTCGCTGCCCGTTCCGATAGATCGTCTCCCGACCGAGCAGAACGACCTCGCGATCATCGGTGGTGAAACATGCGAGTCGCTTGGCGACTCCGGTCTCGCGCTGAGCTTGGCACGCGGTCCGACCCTTGAAGTCGATACCTGACCGCAACTTGACGGCCCATCCCAGGCCCGCCTCGGATGGGGTGTGATCCGGACCGATGTCGGAACCCCACGCCCGATAACCCTTCTCCAAGCGGAGACTCTCGATCGCTCGGTAACCCGCGTTCACCAAACCGACCGATCGACCGGATGCCATCAACGCTTCGTACACCGCGGCCGCTGACTCGACCGGGATGTGCAGTTCCCAACCCAACTCGCCGACGTACGTAACGCGCATCGCCATCACCACGCATCCGGCGATGCCAATGGTCTGCATCGTCGCGAACGGGAAGGCTTCGTTGGAGAGGTCGGCGCTCGTGACGAGGCGCAGGACCGCCCGAGACTCCGGTCCCATCAGCGTCAGTACGGCGTGTGCAGACGTGATGTCGAACAACTGCGCGTTCGAGCCGGTGGGGATGTTCGATTCGATCCACTGGAAGTCGTGCGTCGCGAAGCCCGTGCCGGTGACGATGTAGAACTCGTTCGTGCCCACCCGGCACACCGTCAGGTCGCACTGGATTCCGCCGTTGTCGTCGAGCATCTGGGTGTACACGATCGAGCCGACGGGTTTGTCGACGTTGTTCGAACAAATCCAGTTCAGCGCGGAGCACGCATCGGGTCCCTTGAGCGCGAACTTCGCGAACGATGTCTGGTCGAACAGTGCAACTCTCTCGCGAGTCGCGCGGTGCTCGCGACCGACGGCTTCGAACCAGTTCTGACGATTGAAGCTGTACACGTCCTCGGCCGTTTCGCCGAGCGATGCATCTGCGAACCAGTTCGGTCGTTCCCAACCCAACTTCTCGCCGAAACAGGCTCCCTGCTGCTTGAGCACCGAGTAGAGCGGTGAACGTCGCGCCGGGCGGGCGCTGTCATGTTCTTCCGATGGCCAAGCCATCGTGTAGTGCTTGCCGTAGGCCTCGAGGGTCCGGGTCCGGACCCAGTCGGTGTCCCGGTGAGGACGGCCGAACCGGCGGATATCGACCACCCACAGGTCATAGGGCGCGATGCCCCGATGAACCCATTCGGCGAGGGCCATCCCAGCGCCACCACCGGCCGCGATGCCAAACGCGTTGAATCCGGCGCCGACGAAGAAGTTCTTCAACTCCGGCGCCTCGCCAAGGATGAAGTTGCCATCGGGGGTGAAGCTCTCTGGACCGTTGATCAATTCGTTGATGCCAACGGTCTGCAACGCGGGCACTCGACCCATCGCAAGCTCCATAATCGGCTCGAAGTGTTCGAAATTCGGCTCGAGCAGTTGGAACTGGAACGGCCGCGGGATGCCGTTCACGGCCCATGGGATCGGATTCGGTTCGTATCCGCCCATCACCAATCCGCCGACCTCCTCCTTGTAATACGTCAGCCGGTCGGGGTCTCGCAGCGTCGGAAGATCACGGGTGACACCCTCGATCTGACCGGTGATCACGTACTGGTGCTCGACCGGGACCAACGGCACGTTCACGCCAACAGTGGCGGCCAGCGCTCTCGTCCATTGACCGGCGCACACAACCACGATCTCGCAATCGATCCTGCCCTTGTCCGTGATCACCGCTTTGATCGACCCATCGATGACTTCGATCTGAACGACCTCGGTGTCTTCGCAGATGGTCGCGCCCGCCATCCGCGCGCCGCGGGCCAGCGCCATCGTGATGTCGCTGGGGTTGGCCTGCCCGTCGGTCGGAAGGAACGCCGCCCCGACCACATCATCGACCTGCATCAAGGGCCACAGATCTCTCGCTTCGGCGGCAGACAACAGGTGCATCTCGAGGCCGAACGACTTGGCCGTCGTGGCCTGGCGCTTGACCTCGTTCCAGCGTTCCTCGTTACATGCCAGGCGGAGCCCGCCGTTCATCTTCCAACCGGTAGCAAGACCAGTCTCGTGTTCGAGCGCCTGATAGAGCTGCACCGAGTAGCCGAGCAACTGCGTGATGTTCGCGCTCGTCCGCAGTTGGCCGACCAGACCTGCAGCGTGGAACGTCGACCCCGAGGTCAGCTTGTGTTTCTCGATCACGACGGTATCGGTCCAGCCGAGCTTGGCCAAGTGGTACGCGGTGGAGCACCCGACGATGCCGCCACCGATGACGACTGCCCGTGCCGATGTTGGTTGATCTGTGGCCATCGGTTCCCCTCGCTGCCGGCGTGTTCGGCCGACAGTAGTTCGTCGCGGCCGGGGGTCAGTAGCGCAGGATCGCGGCAATCCGACTGTGCTCGACCAGATCGCCATCAGGGACGATCACCGTGTTGCCACCGTGGCGAAGAACGACTTCGATGACCTCGTCGATGATGTCGTCGACCACGTCGGGCGCTTCCGAATCGTCTGCAAGGGTCAAGTCGTCGCCATCGACGCGTACGGACAGCCTGTACGCCTCCTCCACCACCAACAAGTCGACGCGGCCCTCGTTGGCGAGGGGCCAGATCTCGTGAACCCCACCCGCGTACTTACGGTGAGATCGGGCACTGTCCAACTTCTCCATCGCGCGGACCCGATCGGTGCGCAGCCAATCGGTGACGATCGGCCACGCAAGGTTGTGTAGATCGATCCAACTGGTGCGGTCATGGTTGCCCGGAATCGCGCCGATCGATTCGAACTCGGCGGCATTGAGGGTTTGTCGCACCGACCGCTCGACGCCGGCGACGATCGTCGGGAGGGGGAACCTTTGGTGCTCCCGCCGAAGCGCGTGCATCACGGCCCGGGTCCATGACGAAAGGCTCTGGTCGGCCTCGCGGGTGATCGGCCACTGCTCGGTTCGCTCTTCCACGAGTCGCTGTCTGTCGCCGATCAGAAGTCGGGTGGAACGGTCGCTGATCGTGATCACTCGGTACAGCGCCGTTCGGTTGAGATCGGCAACGAGATCCCGTGTCGCAAACGTCTCGTCGACGATCACGCGTTCGCTGACCGCGCGACCGACTTTGATCGCGGCTGAGTAGTGCGGCGACACGCACAGCGCCAAAGCCTGAGACGCCGGCTGGCTCGCCGACTCATGGATCAACTCGACGAGCGTCTGAATGATCGCCCCGCGGAGTTCGTCGGCGATGTCGCCATCGAGCCGTCGATCGGCGTTGTCGGCCAGACGAAGCGCATTTGCAACCTGACCGGAGCCCATCGGGGCGCCGGGGGTGGTGTTCATCAACAGCGTGATGCTGGGATAGGCGTGCTGGCGTTGCAGCTCGGCAAGCAGGGCACGGTTCATGATCGAAGCCTTTCTGAATCTGACGGGGGTGAATCTGCCGGGGGTGAGTCTGAGGGGTCGCTGGTTCGAGTGAGCCAGCGCTGGGTTGCAGGAACCAACACGATCGCGGCCCCGATCCCTGCGACGATCGCGCCGATGCCGGCTGCTCGGTAGTCGCTGAACACGACGAACACGATCACACCGCCGACGACCAGCCCGGTCGCCGACATCGCGAGTCCCAACCGGCCTGTGGCGGTGGACGTGAGCAGGTTCGTTGCATCGATTGCCTTGGCCTTGCTCCGGTCAAGCGCGCGCTCTGCCCAGGCGAACTCGGTCGCCAGGACTGCGAGTCCGGCAAAGGAGACAACGATCCCCGGTCCGGGAAGGACGAGCATTGCGATACCCGCTCCGACGAGTGCCGACCCGGCAACGAGAATCGCTAGTCGCCTCGTGTTCGAACCGATCCATCGCAACCATTGACGAGGAGAACTCAACCCCCGTGTCATGGATGTTCGCTTGTCATGGAAACGGGCCTTTCGAAGGACGACTGTTCTTCGAAGGTCTCTCCCACTCGACTGAGCCGGGTTGCCGGGACCACCCTGGGCGATCCGTCCTGACGGCAACGACGTGTCGGGATACTCCCCTTCATCACGAACACTATCACATGATTTAGATAACACGTGATAGTTGTCAATTGATTCTTGACCCGTTGCGGTTCATCAAGGAAGGGAAGTATCCCGAGATCCTGTTGTCGTCAAGAAGGCGGTCAGGCTTCAGCAGACGGACGAGTAAACGGTTCGAACAACTCGTCGAGGCGGTGATCCGCCTCGAGCGGATGGCGAAGCGGCCTGTCCCACCTCAGCTCGTAGACATTGCGGCGGCCGACCTTCAAGCTCGACACGTAGCCAGCATCGATCAAGTCGTGCACGATCCGGTGCACGGCGCGTTCGCCGATTCCGACCATTCGCGCCATCTCCGCCAAACGAACCTCTGGGTTCCGGGCGATGCACACCATCACATGGCCGTGATTGGTCAGGAAAGTCCACGATGGCAGCGCCGCCGGCTCAGCCCCTTTGTACGTCGTCACGGATCCGATCGTACATGGCGACGATAGTTCGTTGGGTCAATTTGACATGTTCTTTATTTCATTCTTTATTATACATGCTTTCTACACCCTGTAGATCGAGCGTGCCCAGACCGAAGCCGTACACGTGACCGTCGGCCGAGATGATCGTGCAACGCTGCATCACCATGTCTCGCTCAACGATTCCAGAAGCGCGCGACGACCGCAGCTGTCTCGTCGAATCGCTCCCAGTACAGCATGTGTCCACAATCGATACGTTCGACATCCAACCGACCCCCGAACAACTCCGCAAGGCCCGCCTCGATCTGCAGCGTCACCAATCCGGCCTGCTCGGCGATCACCAGCAGGCCAGGGCACGGCGAGATCGAGGTCGGCAACGGGTACGTCATCTCACCCCAGCCCGTCACGACGGCGGGGCGGTGGAAACGAAATCGGTAACGACCGTCCTCGTCGAGCACGAGGTGCTGCTCGATGTCCTCGACGACCGCTGGGACGATCTCGTCACCGAGGCCGTCATTGCGCGCAACCGTCGCCGCCTCGACGGAGTCCCAACCCGGATGATCCATGGTCGCCAACGCCGCGCCGCTCGCCCACTCGCCACCCTGCGCGAGGGCTGGGTCGAGCATCACCAGCCGAGCAACTCGATCCGGCGCGTGAGCGAGCAACGCGAGACCGATCGCGCCGCCGTAGGAGTGCCCGACGACATCGAGCCGGTCGAGCCCGAGCGAATCGAGCGTGTCGACGAGATCCGCGACGTGCTGCGGTATCGACCACGGTCCGTCGGACGTGGAGAATCCGTGACCGCGCAGGTCGACGGCGAGCGTCCGCCGGCCCGGCCACGCTTCTTCGGCCAGCCGTCGGAACCGCAGGCCGTGCGCGGTGATCCCATGAATCGCGAGTACCGGTGAGCCGGCCGGATCTCCGAGCTCGTTGACATGGAGAACGGTCATTGGGTCAACGTAGGTCGAACCGCCGAGTAGACACGAACCACGCCCATGGTCCATATCCGTCGCAACTGTTGCGATGAAACCAAACCAAGGGCGCACTTTGTTCCACGCCGGAAGCGACACCCGGTCGGATGGGCGCGGGTAACGTCGGCGACGTGACCACAGAATTGCCCGCCGATCGGCGGGAAGACCAGCCCGACAAGCAACCCGACAAGCAACCCGATAAGCAGCCGGACGACCAGCCCGGCAACCTTGGCGATCACTATGCGCGCAGCCGGGCGCGGGTGACGGCGCTTCTCGGCGCGGCGGCTGAAGCAGCGATGACGACACCTGTTGCGGCATGCCCGGGATGGAGCGTGCATGACGTGGTCGCGCATCTCCTCGGCGTGATCGAGGACGCGGCCGCCGGCCGGATCCGCGGTATTCCCGATGCCACCCAGACCGACGAACAGGTCCAGCGCCATCGCGGCGAGTCGACCCGCGATCTGCTCACGTCGTGGGAAACTCTCTCGCCGATGTTCGAGCAGACCATTTCGGCCAACGCGATCTGGCCGGCAATGCTCGACGCGCTCTCCCACGAACACGACATCCGGACGGCACTCGGTGTCCCCGGAGCTCGCGAGATCGACACGGTCCGAATCGCCGCAAACCGGCTGTCGTCATCGATCGAACTGGACGGCGACGACTCGATCTCGGTCGTGATCGACGGCGCAACGGCGCCGGGTGTGCACGTCCGCGGCAACTCGTACGAGTTGCGCGCGAGCGCGTTCGAGGTCATCCGGTTCCGGCTCGGCCGGCGCAGCATCGAACAGGTGGCGGCCCTCGACTGGTCGCGCGATCCTTCCCCGATCCTCGATCAACTGTTCATCTTCGGTCCGGCGGCGGTTGCCCTCGACGAGTCGGCGCACGCTGGATGAACACCACCCAATCAGATCCGGCCGACATCGTCGAATGGTCCGACTTCGGCGCCGTGCTGTTCGACCTCGATGGCGTGCTCACGCCGACCGCCGAGGTGCACGAGCGGGCGTGGACCACGATGTTCGACGAGTTCCTGGCACAACTCGAACCCGCCCAACCCGGCTTCACCAGCATCGACTACCTCACGTATGTCGACGGCAAGCCGCGCTTCGACGGCGTTCGCTCATTTCTTGCGTCACGAGGCATCGCCCGGCCCGACGGCGAAACATCGGACCCGCCAGGCTTCACGACCGTCGGCGCGCTGGGCAATCGCAAGAACCAACTCTTCTCCGAAACCCTGCGCCGCGACGGCATCGCGGCGTACCCAGGGTCTCTCGCGTTGCTCGACCTGCTCGAACGCGAGGTCGTGCCGATGGCCGTCGTGTCGTCCTCACGGAACGCCCCCGAGGTTCTGCGCGCAGCACAGCTCAGCGAACGATTCACCGTGGTGGTCGACGGAAACGTCGCCGAGAACCGCAACCTCGCCGGAAAGCCGGCACCGGACATGTTCCTCGAGGCCGCGAGACTGCTGGACGTTTCTCCCGACAGATGTGTGGTCGTGGAAGACGCAGTGTCCGGTGTGGCAGCGGGCCGTGCCGGAGATTTCGCCCTCGTACTGGGGGTCGACCGGGGTTCGTCACGCGCCGCGTTGCTGGCGAGCGGGGCAGACCGGGTCGTCGACGACCTCGCCGAAACCATTGCCGGGGGTCAAAAGTGAAACCTCATGTGACGCCACAATCGATGCCTCAACACCGGTTCCCGGTCGACCCGTGGAGGCTTGTCGAGCGTGAGTTCGATGAGTCGACCCTCGGAACGACCGAGACGTTGTTCGCTGTCTCGAACGGCTACATCGGGATGCGGGCGAACCCAGAGGAGGGTCGGTCGTCGCACAGTCACGGCACTTTCTTGAACGGCTTCCACGAGACATGGCAGATCCAGCACGCGGAGGAGGCATACGGCTTCGCGAAGACCGGTCAAACGATCGTCAACGTTCCCGATGCCAAGCTGATCGCACTCTTCGTCGATGACGAACCGCTCGCTCTGGACACGGCTGATCTCGAGTCCTACGAGCGAGTCCTCGACTTCCGAAGTGGGATGATGACCCGCGACCTGATCTGGCACACACCGTCGGGCAAGCGAGTCCAGGTCCGCTCGTCGCGCCTTGTCAGCCTCGTTTCACGACACCTCGCGATGCTCACCTTCGAGGTGACGCTGCTCGACTCGGCTGCACCGGTGGTGATCTCGTCGGAACTGCTCAACCGTCAAGACGGCGATGACGAGTTCCACGCAGGCCCGTTCGGCACCGAGCAAGGCCTGGACCCGCGTCGAAGCCGGGTCTTCGACCATCGCGTGCTGATCCCCGCCTTCCACCGCCATCACAACGGGGAAGCACTCATCGGCTACCGATGCGCGAACAGCGGCATGACGATGGCATGCGGCTACCGCCACATCATCGAAACGAAATCCGAACATCGTGTCGAGACAACGGTCACGGCCGACCTGGCGAAGACGACCGTCACCGTGCGAGCCAAGCCCGGCGAGCCGATCCGGATCACCAAACTGATCTCGTATCACTCGTCGAGCCACGTGCCCGTCGTCGAGTTGGCCGAGCGTTGCTCGCGCACCCTCACCCGTGCCGCAGAGGATGGCTGCGAGCAACTGATCGCCGAGCAGCGCGAGTGGCTCGCGGAGTTCTGGCTTTGCAGCGATGTCGAAGTGCACGGTGACGACTTTGCCCAGCAGGCAATCAGGTGGAACCTGTTCCAGCTCGCGCAGGCCAGCGCACGAACCAACGAGCAGGGAATCGGCGCCAAGGCAATGACCGGTGCTGGATACGAAGGGCACTACTTCTGGGACACCGAGATCTACATCGTGCCCTTTCTTGCCTACACCAATCCGCAGACAGCACGCCGGTTGGTCCGCTTTCGCTGGCACATGTTGGCCGATGCCCGCAGGCGGGCGATCGAGTTGAACCAACGCGGAGCCCTGTACCCGTGGCGGACCATCAACGGCGAGGAGGCTTCGGCCTACTACGCAGCAGGGACCGCGCAGTACCACATCAACGCCGCTATCGCGCTTGCCCTCAAGCGGTACCTCGACGCCAGCGGGGACATCGGCTTCTTGATGGATGAAGGCGCCGAGATCCTCGTCGAGACGGCGCGACTGTGGGAAGACCTTGGGTTCTACTCCGTGAACGGCGAGCAGGCTTTCCACATTCACGGCGTGACTGGGCCGGATGAATACACCACCGTGGTCAACGACAATCTCTACACCAACGTGATGGCGCGGTTCAATATGCGCTACGCGGCCCGGGTCATCGAGAGCCTTGCCGATTGGAGCCCGGAGGCTTACGACAACCTGCTGCTGCGCCTGAACCTCGACCCTGCCGAGGTGGACCGCTGGACGCGTGCCTCTGACTCGATGTACCTGCCGTTCGACAACGTCCTGCAGATCCATCCACAGGACGACTCGTTCCTCGAACGCGAGGTCTGGGACTTCGCGCATACCCCGCCCGAGAACTATCCACTTCTGCTCCACTACCACCCGCTCGTGATCTACCGGTTCCAGGTGTTGAAGCAGGCCGACGTGGTGCTGGCGATGTTCCTCCGCGGCGATCAGTTCACGTTGGAGCAGAAGCGACGCAACTTCGACTACTACGACCCGATCACCACCGGCGACTCGTCCTTGTCCGCCTGTGTGCAGGCGGTCGCCGCTGCCCAGATCGGGTACGACACGCTGGCGGTGGACTACTTCCGTCAGGCGCTGTTCGTCGATCTTGCGAACACCCATGGCAACACCGCCGACGGGGTACACATCGCGTCGGCCGGCGGGGTGTGGGGAGTCGTGGTGTTCGGCTTCGCCGGATTCTACGACAGCGGCATCTCGTTGCAGTTCAATCCGCGGCTCCCACCCGACTGGTCGGGGATGTCCTTCCGTTTGCAACGACACGGGGCGAGGATGCGCGTCGACTTGGACCCCGACGGTTGCACGGTCTGTGTCCTGGATGGCGGATCCGTGCCGATCGACACGCCTGACGGTGTGGTCGAAGTCCTGACCGGCTCGAACATTCGCATCCCACGTACAGAGCTGCTGGCCTGAACGCGACGGGATCAACCGACCCGGGTGCTTCAGGCCGATACGCCGGCGTTTCGCCAGAACGCGGTGGCAGCACCAGCGATCACCTCGACGCATGCATCGATCGGGATGACCGTCGAATCGATCACCAGGTGATAGAGACGCGCGTCGGCGGGATCGCGGTCGAAAAGGCGGGTGACGAACCGTGACCACGATCGATCCGTGTCCGATTGGTTATTTCGCGCTACCGCGCGGCTGACCCCCTCGAGGCTCATGCCCTGGCTGAGACATCGGTCGGTCGGCCCGTGGAGCCGAACATGGAACGACGTGGGATGGCCAGCCAGGACAACCGCTGCTGCCCGGCCGAGGATCACCCCACCCGCGTCGGCAGCGACGCGTGACACGCTTGTCTCGACCTGACGGCGGAGCTGCCCTCGTGGATCCATCTCCTCGACGCCCATCACGGGCATCCCGATCGTGCTGGTCAAGCTGCTCAAGCCGGCGATGATCCTGCCCGGCGGCGCCTGATCACGTTCCTCTCTCGTCAATCGCTCCATGATCGTGTCGGCGCTTCGCGACTGGTCGCCGTGGATCAGGCGGTCGAAGAAGTCGAGACCAAGCCGTTCGGCCAACTGCGGCGCGATCACGCTTCCGGCCGCGCCATAGGTCGCAGATACGGTCAGGACTCGGACCTTTGGCTCGCTCGACTGATCCATCTCGCACCATTCTCTCGGCGTCGCGAGACCCTAGCCCGCGACCTTGCCGCCGGTGGCCGGATCCGCCGAAGTCCCACTTGAAGTCGCAGTTGAAAGCGTGACGACGAAGCCACGATGATCGCTTCCGGGCACCTCGAAGTCGTCGACCGCGACCGCCTCGATGTCAGGCCCGAGCAAGGCATGATCGAGGCGAACAAACGGCGGCACGAACCGCATTCCGGTCGGCCAGGAAACGGTCAGTCCTCTGCCGACCATCTCATGCGCGTCGCGCCAACCCCTACCGAGGAGGCGGCGCAAAGGGGGGTGCCAGCGCGCTGCGTTGAGGTCGGCAACGATGACAGTCGGCGGGCCGGCGGCGCCGGCGATCGAAGCAATTACATCAAGCGATGGCTCCCACCGGCGCAACCCCTTCCGCAGAACGGGCGGGTCCGGGTGGGCGAACACGATCCGGATCGGGCCGCTGTTTGATCGCACAGTCGCGACCAGTCCCGGCCGAGTGTCCATCAGTTCGCGTCGGACATCGACGAGCGGAAACCTGCTCCACAGCGCCATCCCTTCGGAACGCCTAGCGGTTCTGCCGAAGCGATACGGGTACAGCTTCTCCGCCCCGAGTGCTACCAACGCCCGCTCGTGGTGAGCCGTGAACTCGCTCAACGCCAAGACGTCAGCGGATTTCGCGAGAACCGATGCAACTGCTTCGGTCGCACGATCGACATTCAGGTACAGCAAATTGGCATGAGCGACCGTCAATCCGGGGACGTTTGTCGGCTCGATTGTGTGGCCCCGGCCGAGGGCCGGCGCAACGACGGCACCGAGGCCGGCGGCGCACGCCACACCCGTCAGGGTCATAGCAGGGTTGCGACGAACCGTTCCGAAGATCGCGAATGAGAGTCCGCCGAGTGCCAGCGTCGGCGTCAAGCTCTGCGCGATCGCCAGTGACCGGAACCGGCTCGAACCAGCGATCTGCGACACGAGAACCGCTGACATGGCCCCCAACGTCGCCCACGCGATGTGATCCACTACCTGATGGTCGACCAACTTCGCACGGACCTTCACAATGTCAGTGGATCACACCGGCACGTTCCGACGGAAATGGGTGAACCGTGGCGACGACACGTTCGCGCCCGAGCAAACGAGTGTCTAGGGTGATCTTCATGACCGGCAATCAGGTTCCTTCCAAGGGTCCATCCGAGGATGACAGCGCGCTCAAGCGGGTCCGAATCCGACACTTCGCCAGAGCCAAGGAGCAGGGCATCAAGATCACCGGCCTGACCAGCTACGACTTCTTGTCGGCCAGCATCTTCGACGACGCCGGAATCGATTTCCTGCTCGTCGGGGATTCCGCTGGGAACACCGTGTTCGGTTACGACACGACGCTTCCCGTCACCATCGAGGAACTGATCCCGCTGTGCCGTGCGGTCGTCCGAGGCGCAAAGCGGGCTCTCGTCATCGCCGACATGCCGTTCGGTTCGTATGAAAACGGACCCAAGGAAGCACTGAACACGGCGATCCGATTCATGAAAGAGACCGAGGCGCACGCGGTGAAGCTCGAGGGCGGAGTTCGCAGCGCCGAGCAGATCAAGCGAATCGTCGGCGCCGGCATCCCGGTGATGGCCCACATCGGGTTCACGCCCCAGAGCGAGCACGGCCTCGGCGGCCATGTGATCCAAGGACGTGGCGACAGCGCGGCCCAGTTGATCGAGGATGCGCAAGCGGTCGAGGATGCAGGCGCGTTTGCCGTGGTACTCGAAATGGTCCCGTCTGCGGTCGCTCAACATGTGACCGAACAACTCTCGATTCCGACGATCAGCGTCGGGGCCGGACCTCACTGCGACGGGCAACTGATGGTGTGGAGCGATTGGGCCGGATTCACCACTGGTCGAATCCCCAAATTCGTCAAGCGCTACGCGAACCTCGGCCAGGTGCTCCACGACGCCGCCGTTGCCTATCGCCTCGACGTCGAGAGTGGCGTCTATCCGGCACCCGAACACGAGTACGAGGAGTGACGCATGAAACCTGCTGTGTGATCTGATCAAGCCCGACCTTGCACCACCGCCGGACCACGTGTTACAACCAGTCGCGGGTCATCGCGCCCGGTGACCCGGTGGCCGCAACAAGGTGGCCGCAACCTGAACGGTTCGCAACGAAGGGGTTCGACGATGACCAATGTTCCGGTGGCGGACTGGGCGACGGACTACGACGTGCTTGATCCCGACTACGTCGTCAGTCCCTACCAGGTATGGGATGAGCTTCGCAACGAATGCCCGATCGCTCGTACCGAACGGTGGGGAGGATCGTGGATGCCGACCCGCTATGCGGATGTCTCTGCGGTTGCCCATGACGTGCAGCACTTCAGCTCACGCGACGTCGGTGTCATCGGCGCCGCCGCCGAGGATGGCCTTCCGGACATCGGACTCCCACCCATCGATTCCGACCCGCCGATCCACGCATGGGCGCGTCGGCTGATCCTGCCGTGGTTCTCACACAACCGTGTCGAGACGTACGAGCAGATGACGAGAGAGTTGTGCAACGACCTGATCGATCAGATCATCGAGACCGGCCACGGCGATGTGGCGCGCGACTACGCGCAACGCATCCCTGTACGGGTGATCTCATGGATGCTCGGAGTACCCGACGAGTTGGGCGACACGTTCACCGGCTGGGTCCGCGACGTGCTCGAGTTCGGCCACGACCCCGAGCGCAGCGTTCCGGCTTGGAACGCAATCGCTGCCTACTTCTTCGAAGCTCTCGAAGACCGCAAGATCAATCCAGGCAACGACCTGATCAGCGACCTGCTCCGGGCAGAAGTCGACGGGGCCCCTGTACCGGACATGCACATCATCGGCACCGTCGCCCTCGTTCTGGTGGCTGGTGTCGACACCACCTGGTCCGGCATCGGGTCAGCGATGTGGCATCTCGCCACTCATGAATCGGATCGACGCAGGCTGGTCGCCGACCCCGACCTCATCCCGAACGCAATCGAGGAACTCCTGCGCGCGTACTCGCCGGTGACGATGGCCCGCATCGTCGCCGCTGACACCGAGGTGGCCGGGTGCCCGATGCACGAGGGCGACCGGGTACTGCTCAGCTTTGCCGCAGCAAACCGCGATCCGCAGGCGTTCGACAACGCCGACGAGATCATCATCGACCGCGCGCTCAACCGACACATCGCGTTCGGGGTCGGTATCCACCGCTGCGCTGGCTCTAACCTGGCCAGAATGGAACTCCGGGTCGCGGTCGAGGAATGGCTCAAACGAATCCCCGACTTCCGACTTGCCGATGGCGCCGAGGTGACCTGGGCGGGCGGCCAGGTTCGCGGCCCGCGCAGCGTGCCGGTGGTGTTC
>JANOEM010000622.1:0-7014 GCA_031413195.1 Actinomycetes bacterium | reverse complement strand
GTGGTGTCGTACACCCAACCGTGGTACGGGCAGCTGAAGCGGCGGGCGCCACAGCCCTTCCAATCGGTTACGAGCGCGATGCCGCGGTGCTGGCACACGTTGTGGAACGCAGCGAGCGAACCGTCGGGTTGACGGGTGATGACCACTGTCTCGCCGTGGCTCTCGAAAGACGTCCAGTCGCCCGGCTCGGCCACATCGGTGCCGCGTCCCGCGATCAGCCAACTCCGGCCGAGCACGCGCTCGCGCTCGAGTTCGAAGCGGATGGGGTCGGTGTACGGCTCACGTGACATCACGCTGGGCCCGTAGTCGGGGACGTGACGCACGCCAGGCCCAAGTCGGACCTGAACCTCGCCTCGCGCTGCTGCGTACACCATGCTGTTGGCCCCCTTCTGGGATACGCAGCCCCGGGCGGGCGTCGAATCTTTGTGGAACAGTTGTTACATTCAACACGCAGAGTAACGTGCGGTCAATGCCCAAGATCGTTGATGGCGAGGTACGCAGGCTCGAAATCGCCGACGCTGCGGCGCGCCTGATCGAACGCGGCGGCCTCGGCGCGGCGACGATGCGAGACGTCGCGACCGAAGCAGGACTCACCACGGGAAGCGTCACCCACTACTTCGCCGACAAACGCGAGCTCCTCGTGTTCACGCTCAACGCGTCGTTGCAGCGCCGACGCGGTCGCCGCAGTAGCGCTGCGGTCGTTGGCCCGGCGGAAGCCTTGCGGGCTTCGCTCGAGGGCGCTCTGCCGCTCGATGCGGACCGCCACCGCCACTGGATGGTCACCATCGCGTTCTGTGCGCGTGCCGCTGGCGATGCGGAACTCGCAGAAGTTCAGCGCGGTGCATATCGCGAGTTTCGCGCCACCGTGACCGAACAGCTCGTCGGGTGCGGGTTGCCGGAGCAGCGGGCAAAGAGCCTGGCCGAGTGGTTGATCGCAGTGGTCGACGGCGTTGCCGTGCAAGCGCTGTTCGACCCGGAGAGTTGGCCGGCAAAGCGGCAGTCAGCGATGCTCGACGATGCATTGGCAAACGTCGAGTTCGGCCATCGTCGAGGTACCCGCAAGTGACCACAACATCCGGAGGTTCATATGAAGCAGGGGTTCACATGAGCACCCTCGCAGCGGCCGGTCGTGGCTGGTTGAGCCCCGCGGCCGCCGCCCGTGAGGCGGAAATCCTCGCCACACTCGACGCCACCGATCTCGACGCCCTCGACAGGCGGGTTCACGCCCTCGTCGATCGCAATCGCGCCATCCATGACAGCGAGTGCATCAACCTCAACCCTGCGTCGAACACGATGAACCCGCGCGCCGAAGCGGTCCTCGCAGCCGGGCTGACGACCCGAGCCTCGCTCGGCCATCCTGGCGACAAGTACGAGATGGGCCTTGAGGCAATCGAGGAGATCGAGGTCATCGCAGCGCTGGCGGCCAGGACGCTGTTCCGCGCCGATTTCGTCGAGCTCCGGGTCGGATCGGGTGCACTCGCCAACCTGTACGCCTTCATGGCCACATGCCGACCCGGCGATTCGATCATCGTCCCCCCGGCCGAGATCGGGGGGCACGTCACCCACCGCGACGCGGGCGCTGCCGGGTGGTACGGCCTCGAGATCCATGAGTGCCCCGTCGACGCCTCGTCGTTCACCGTCGACCTCGACGCTCTCGCCGACCTGGCAGAACGGGTCCGCCCGAAGCTGATCACCGTCGGGACCAGCCTCAACCTGTTGCCCCACCCAGTCGAACAGATCCGCGCGATCGCGGATCGCTCTGGCGCGTTCGTCCTGTTCGACGCTGCCCACGCCTGCGGGATGATCGCAGGCGGGATCTGGCCAAACCCGCTCGATCAAGGGGCCGACCTGATGACGATGAGCACCTACAAGAGCCTTGGCGGTCCGGCCGGGGGCCTCGTCGTTACCCGCCGCGCCGATCTCGCGGCTCGCATCGACGCGATCGCCTATCCGGGTCTCACGGCAAACTTCGACGTGGCCAAGACCACGGCCCTCGCGATCACATTGTTCGATTGGTTGGACGTCGGCCCCGCGTACGCGACGATGATGGCCGACGTCGCGGCCGCGCTCGGCGCCGAACTCGAACGTCTCGGTTTGCCTGTGTTCCGGACGCGAGTCGGACTGACGACGTCGCATCAGCTCGCGGTCGACGCTTCCCGTTGGGGTGGTGGTCATCTCGCCGCGCAAAGGCTGCGCGGTGCAAACCTGCTGTCCAGCGCAATCGGTCTCCCCGGTGCCGGCGAGTCAGCCGGTGTGCGTTTCGGGTCACCCGAGATCGCCCGGATCGGGATGACCCCCGAACACATGCCCGAGCTCGCGAAGCTGATCGTCGACGGCCTCGATGGCGATCCCGCCGCCGTGGCCGCCCGCACCAGCGACATGCGCCGCCGCTTCGATACCGTCCATTTCGTGCGCAACTGAGGAGATTCAGAAATGGGAGACAACAGCCGCAGTCCCGTATCACCGGCTCTCGACCCGGCCGCACTCAGCATGGAACAGCTGGACGCGTTCGAACGCGACGGCGTGATCGTGCTCCCGGGACGATTCGGCGCCGAGGAAGTGGATTCGATCAACGACGCGCTGGCGGGATTGCTGACTCAGGACGTTCCCGAGAACATCCGCGAGAAGTCGAGCGGCGTGGTCCGAACTGCGATGGGACTCCACCTGCGCCACGATCTGTTTCTTCGCCTCGTCAACGACCCGCGGTTGCTGATTCCCGCACGTCAGGTGCTCGGCGATGTGCCTGTTTACGCGCAACAGGTCAAGGTGAACACCAAGGAAGCGTTCACTGGCGAGCAGTGGCAATGGCACTACGACTTCGCCACCCATCACCACGAAGACGGTGTTCCCGAACCGTTGGCGCTGAACGTGCACATCTTCCTCGATGAGGTCACCGAGTTCAACGGGCCCTTGATGTTCGTCCGCGGCTCGCACCTCGGCGGGCCGGCGCCCACGTCACTCGACACGACCACAACGAGCTACCCGCTGTGGACAGTCGGTCCCGACGTTGTCGGTTCGCTCGCCGAGAGCGGCGGGCTGGTGTGCCCGAAGGGGCAGCCCGGCACGATGTTGATGTTCGGTGACTCGGTCGTCCACGCGTCGCCGCCGAACATGTCGCCGTGGCCGCGGCGCATCTTTTCGCTGATCGTCAATCCCGTCAGCAACCGACAGCAGAATCAGCGTCGCGCCGACCACTTCCACCATCGAGACGCCACACCGTTGCGGTGAGGAAAGCCCTCGATCTTGTGGGTTGCAAAGCTCGCGGAGAACGCTCAGAGTGAATACGTGGCTGCCGACGACAGCAGTGACGATCAGCGCACACCGTGGCGCCAAGTTTACTTTGCAGTCGAGTTTCCGACGTTCACGGGTTTCGAGCCGCGACGCAAAGCTCGACAGCTCGCCATGTTCTTTGTTGCCTTCGTAGCCGTGCTTGTCACCGCCACCCTGCTCAATACGGGCGACGACGAGTCGCCGCCACCGCCGACATACCCGCCGCTGACGTTTGTGACCCTTCCACCCGACGATGCACAGGGTTGACCGAGAAAGCGCGGTGCAATCGCTGAACCTGTCGTCGACCGTTCAGTTCCGGTTGTTGACGATCAAGAGCGCAAGGCAACGATTGCGCACACGCGTGAACGAGCCGTTGAACGATGTGACATCCGAATCGGAACCTGCCGTCAACGGTCGGTGCACTTCGGCAGCGAAGGTCTCGGGACCCAATTGCAGCAAGACGTCGTGGTGATCGAGGATCGGTCCGCCGAGTGAGCTCCATGCTTTGTACACCGCTTCTTTCAAACTGAACGCGAGGTGAGCGTCGATGCCCGTCTCGTCGTCGCGCAGGATCACCCGCTGCATGTCGGAGGCCAAAGGATCCATCGGCTCGATGTCGATGCCAAGGCTCCGGACTCGGAGATCGGTGCTGATAGCTGCCACGACGAAGTCACGGTCATGCGCGAGGGAACCGACCACGCCGGCCGGCAGCATCGGGGCGCGATCGGCGCGGACGGGAATCGGACTGTCCGTGCCCAGTAGACCGCGAAGGAGCACGCGTCCCGATGCAAATTCGTTTTGCCGACGAGGGACCGCCCGCTCGACGGCCGAGCGCTCGACGTCGAACATCTCGGCCAGATCGCGATGATCGATGCGACGAACGCCGACAGAGACGTCGACCGGAGCAAGCCGCCGCAGCGCTTCGCCCAGCTCAGCCAGCTCCCCGTCCTGTTCCCCGGCCATCGGATCCACTCGGCAAACGTACTCCCGAGTTTCCGCGGTTCCGAAAAGCGCGCCCGAGACGTCAGCCTGATCGACGAGACCTGAGAACCCCGAGACTGAGCGCGGCGCGGTCGGCTTCCGCTGACCCGCAAGCTGACGAAGGTAAGAGCCGGCAGTCGATGACGGCGATCGCAGCCTCGGCTTCGGTTCGGCGACGAGCGGGCCCCCGACGAACTCACTCGCCCAGTCGATCCACGCTTCGACAAGTTGCGAGACGAGGGTGCGGTACGGCTCGCAGCCAATCGCAGCGGGATCTCCGGCCTCGAAGAACAACGCGAACACCGGATCGGCATCGAACTGCGCCGGCACCGGCCACGCCGCCCGAAGGAGCTCGAGTTGGACGACGTTGCCCGCCTCGACGTCCTCGAGCGTGCCGGGGTTGTTCGCCCATGAGGCACGACCCGGCGCAGTCGCCCGTGCACCGCTCCCAGTGCTGATCCCACCGAGCTGAACCCAGCGAGCTGAACCCAGCGTGCCGACGCCGAGTCGAGCAGCCGCGGTTCTGAGTGGCTGAATCGCACGTTTTCGTGCGGTTCACACATTCAGTTCCGCGAGTCGGCGGGCGCCATTGCCCGGCTTCTGCAGTGCGACGAGCTACGTCGACCCACTCTGGCCACACCAACACAGCGCAATCGCTCCAGCGCTGTTCAGCTAGGAATCAACGTGATCGTGCCCGTCGTTTGGAGCACGAACTCGCCGCCGTCGATCACGGACACGATCACCTCGATCGGTTCACCGCGCGACACATCGTCGACACGGAAGCCCATGACGCCGCCGATTCTTGCGGTCGTGGCGCCACCCGTCCCCGGGTCGACATCGGTTTGCCAGAACGCAGCGTCCGGTGCGAGCACGGCGTCGGCCGTGTAGACCTCCAGGAACGGGACACCTTGTCGCGTCGTCAGCCGAAGCGTCAGGTAGCTCCGCGCGGTCGAGCCATCGACGGAATCGAGCGCT
The DNA here is from genome assembly GCA_031413195.1 of Actinomycetes bacterium. GTDB lineage: Bacteria > Actinomycetota > Acidimicrobiia > Acidimicrobiales > Ilumatobacteraceae > WLMZ01. Next base: position 1,788 of record JANOEM010000622.1, on the reverse strand, counting down.
ACGACAACATCTTTGCCTTCGCCGATGCTCTCCATGCGCTGTTCGGAGTTGTCAGGCCATTCCGGCAACGATCGCAACGCCAGCCATGTTTCCTGGTCGGCGTCGAGGACATCGACGACCGTCGGGGCCGTTGAGTCCGAGACGCCGTCGATGACGATCAGCGATGAGCCGTGGGTGCCCACCTCGAGTGGGACCATCCGGTCGATCACGCCGCCGTACTGGAACACCGGGTCACCGGTGATGGCCGAGATCCGGTACGCATAGCCCGTCGACGCAACCACGCACTCGGAGCTGCCGACCTCGCCGTCGACGTCGGTGTTCATCTGCTCATGGAGCAGCCGCAGCCCATCAGCATCGGATGAATAGTCGAAGCCCGGGATTGAGTCCGTCGCCGGTCGCGGCGCGAGTGCGCTGAGAAGATCGATCAGCGCGCTGCGGTCGAGGCCACGCGACCGCGCGTATCCGAAGCTGCCATCGCCGACGTCCCACTCGGCGGCACCATTCCCGTTGTCGCCGAGGCGAATCCAGAACGTGGTCCCGTCGATGTCCACCGACTCGTCTCCGGCCGGCGCGCGATCGTCCCCGAAGAAGCGCTGGACTACCGCGAACGGCCCGACCAGGCCATCAACCGGGTCCGCGACGACTTGGATCGGGACCGCGTTCGTACTCGGTCTGGCGAACAGTGTGAGCCCTTCCGTGAAGGTCTCCCTCGCCGAAACGGGGTCGCACGTAGACGAGTCGGTCACGGGCCGGGTGATGCCCGACGCCGCCGGAACCGAGTCGATGACCGTCGACTGAGTCGATGCTTCACTCGAGGCTGGCGCGTCGGAAGCTGCCGGCGCCGTGGTGGGCGTTACGGCGGGCGTTACGGCGGTCGCTACCGTGACAGCGCCATCGGTGTCGAGGGGCGAACTGTCGACTGGCCGCACCGTGCCACCCCCTTCGTCATCCCGCACCGTCACGTAGATCAGCCCGATACCCGCGCCGAGGATGAGCACCATCGCCGCTGCCATCGCCAGGCGGCGACTTCCGGAAGGCTCAAACGACGCCGGTTCACGCGGTCGCCCGAACGCCGAGCTGTCCGGAGGCTTCGGCGCGTCGGCCCCTGCATCGTCGACGAGCCGAGCGATCGCACGGTCGAGTTCACGGTCGAGTTCACGGTCGAGTTCACGGTCGGGTTCACGGTCGGGTTCAGGGTTGGGATCGTTCGGATCACTCATCGAGAACCTCCCGGAGTCGGGCCCGAGCACGGGCGAGTTGCTTGCGAACTGTTCCTTCGCTCACGTCGAGCACTTCAGCGATGTCAGCAGGCCTGTGGTCGGCCCAGTACGTCAGGAACACGACGGTGCGCTGCTGAACACTCAGCACACCGAGCGCTGCCCGGGCATCGGCCGCAACCGGATCGACGGTCACATCGCATCGTTGAGATTGGTAGGTCGTTTCGCGACGGCGCCGGCGAGAACCCGCGCGTTGATGGTCGACTGCGCCGTGATGCACCGCACGAAACAGCAAGGCGCGCAGGTTGGAGACGTCCGACGCGTCCAACGCAAACACCCTCACCATCGCGTCGGTCACCACATCCGGTGCGTCGTCAGGGCCGACGAGCACGGTGGCGTAGCGGATCAGCTCGCTGGAGTGGCGGCGATAGGCCGCCTCGACGGTTTCAGCCTCCACGATCACCCCGGTATAACGGCACGGATCGCTCGTCCGGGTGACAGACATCAACCGGAATCCGGACGATGCGGTGCCCACTGCATGGCCATCCTCCTCCACCGTGTCCCTGGCATG
>JANOEM010000621.1:0-5147 GCA_031413195.1 Actinomycetes bacterium | reverse complement strand
GGATTGCTGGCCGCGGCGGAATCACGGCTCCGCTCCATACCTTCGGCCGCACGGGGGCCGACGCGGCCGGTCTCACCATTGGCCCACGGGGCCATGTTGTAGTGGAACAGGAAGTACTTGTGCGTCTCAGGATCGAGCGTGTCGAGCAACTGGTTCATGCGTGGCATCGCCAAGGTGGCGACGTTGAGAACTTGCGTCTCACCACGCTGGAACAAGCCAGTGCCGTGCGCGGTGGGCAAGATGTTGATCTCGGACGACAACGGGCGCAGGTCGCGCGGACCGCGGCCGTCGATGCGGAGTCCTTCGTCGACGATGCGCTTACGAACCAACTTCTTGGTCAGCCCGCGAACCGCTTCCTTGATCTCTTTTTCCTTGCCGGCGAATGCTGCGCCTTCGCCCGCCAAGGCAGCGATCGCGGCGGCAGACGCTGCGTCGATGGCTGCATTGCGATCGGCCTTGGCGCTGATCGTGACGGCGTGAGCCAACTGCTCGGTGATGACACCGGCGACTGCTTCTGCCAGTTCAGGGCTGTAATCGGCCTGAACGGTGTACGGCAGCTGGGCGATTGGACCTCGGGTGGCGATCACGCTGGCAACGAGTTGCTGCTGCAGCTTGATCGACTCGCGAATCCAGGTCTTGCACGCTTCGAGGCCGCCGGCGAGGACTGCCTCGTCAACTTTCGGTGCGCCGTCGGCGTAGTAGGCAAAGCTCTTCGCCGTACCGCCGGCTTCGACCATCATGATCGCGACATCTTCATTGTCGAGCAAGCGACCTGCGACGACGAGTTCGAACGTGGCGGCCTCGCCCTCGGCATAGGTGGGATGAGGGATCCATTCGCCGTCCTGGCTGAACGCGATGCGCACTGCACCGATGGGGCCGTCAAACGGGATGCCGCTGATCGAGAACGCCGCCGATGCTGCGTTGATCGCAAGCACATCGTGCGGGTTCTCCTGGTCGGCGCCGAGGATGGTCAGTACGACCTGGGTCTCATTGCGAAAGCCGTCGGGGAAGCACGGGCGCAATGGGCGGTCCGTGAGTCGACAGGTCAGGATCGCGGCCTCGGTCGGGCGACCTTCACGACGGAAGAAAGAGCCCGGGATCTTGCCGGCGGCATAGGCCCGCTCTTCGACATCGACGGTGAGTGGGAAGAAATCCATCCCTGGACGAACGTCTTTGGCTGCATTGGCAGTGGCAAGGACGGTGGTGCGGCCAATTGCGGCCAGCACTGCGCCCTGGCTTTGCTGCGCGAGCTTGCCAGTCTCGAACGACAGGGTTTTGTCGGTGCCCGAAACGGGGCCCGACACTCGAATGGCGTCAACCATTGGAGCTCCTTTCGGCCGGACGCGTTTTTTCCCGCATCTCGGCATTTGGAGCGGAGGCCGGTTCCCAGTCGGCAATGTCGGTACAGCAACGGCGGAGACGCAACGGAGGCGTTCGCAGGGCACCGGCAGAGGCGACTGACAACCGATCCGATTATCCGCTCTGGTGGGTTAGGACCGGGGCGACGCCCTGATCAGCGACAACACTACCACCTGGGCGCCGACAGAGCGTGCTACTGGGCTGGTTCCGGAGCCGGTGCGTCGGTCGACTCGTCGCTCGGCGCGTCTCCCGACTCGCCAATGACCGGCTGCTTTCCGGCCAGCGCAGCCGTGATCCGGTCGAAGCTTTTCGCGTCGAGGTTGCTGTACAGCAATCGAGCTCCTGCAAACCGCTCGGTCTCGGCGACAAGATCGTTGACGGTGACATCGGTGAGGAGCAACACAACCGTCGTGGTGTTGTTCTCGACTGCGTCCTTGAACCAAGTGACCCATTCGTCGGGAACTCCGAGGTCGACGACTTTGGCAGTCACGACGCCTGCGCCAGCGCCGATGACCCCACCGGCGATCCAGCCAACGGGACCGCCGAGGAGAAGCCCGACGAAACTGGCCCACAATGCACCGGACGCAGCGGTTCGGCCCGGCGACGGGTCGACCGTTTCGACAACGGTGGTCTTGCCATTGACGTCTTTCTTGACCACCACAGCGTCGTGCAACACCAACGACTTGTTGGCCGCCAGTCGGGAGGTTGCGGTCATGAACTCCTGTGCCCGGAACGCGTCGTCGAAGGAGATTCCGACAAGGGTTTGGGGCATCGTGTCGAGATCTTTGGGCATCGGGTAATCCTTCAGTTGGTCGGGCGGTCGAGCCCGTGCTTCGTGTCACGCACTCTATGTGTCCAACGTACCCAACCGAGAGCGCGACAACACGCGGCGGCGGATGGCCCGCTATGGTCTGTCTCGCACGGCAGTTCGGGTTCCTGAGCACCTCTTACATCGGCTCATCGGCGCCCGCCGCGCGCTAGCAAACCGGTCATCCCTGTAATCAACTGGAGCATTGCTATGTCGCGCCATCTCGCTGTCGCCGATCCGTCGTTCGACGTCCTCGACACCCCCTTCGACGATCTCCTGGCTGCCGCCCGAACGATCAGGGACCGGGCTCACGGAACTCGGATCACGTTCTCGCCGAAGGTGTTCATTCCCTTGACGATGCTGTGCCGAGATCAATGCGGTTACTGCACGTTCGCCCAACCGCCTGCTCGGTTGGAGAAGCCGTATCTCTTGCCGGAAGACGTCCTGCGAATCGCGCGGCAGGGCGCCCGCCAAGGCTGTCACGAAGCGTTGTTCACATTAGGAGAACGACCGGAGGACCGCTACGAAGTGGCCCGAACCTGGCTCTCGGACAACGGTTACGACAGCACCGTTCACTACGTCGCTGCCATGGCAGACCTGGTTCTGCGCGAGACCGGGCTCCTGCCACACGCAAACGCCGGTGCCCTGCATCGCCACGAACTCGCCCAGTTGAGGCCGGTCGCTCCGGGCCAAGGAATGATGGTGGAGACGCTCCGCGACGATCTCGCTGCGCACCGCAACGCCCCGGACAAGGTGCCGGCGCGTCGACTGGCCACCCTCGAGACGGCCGGCGAACTGCAGATTCCCTTCACCACGGGCATCCTGGTCGGCATCGGCGAGGACCGATTCGACCGGATTGCAGCGCTGCAGGCAATTGCGGATTCACATGCCCGCCACGGGCATGTGCAAGAGGTCATCGTCCAGAACTTCTTGCCGAAGCTGCGCACCGCGATGCAGCGCTCGGCGCCGTGCCCGCCGGAGGAGTTCATGTGGACGATCGCCGCTGCCCGGGTGATCCTGCCGCCCGAGATCCATCTCCAAGCGCCGCCGAACCTCAGCGACGACTTCAGCGCACTCCTCGACGCCGGAATCGACGATTGGGGTGGCGTCTCGCCGGTGACCGCCGACCACGTCAACCCGGAGCGTCCGTGGCCGGAGCTCGAACTGCTCCGCCGGGCGACCGAGAGTCGCGGGTTCGCGCTCGCGCCCCGGTTGACGATCTATCCCGAGTTCGTGCGCGACCCGCAACGATGGCTCGACCCGGCCGTCCAGTTCGCGGTGATGGACCGCAGCGATGCCGAAGGTCTCGGTCGCGACGACACGGGCTCGGTGTGGCCGGAGAAGGTGACGGCTGCCGACATCGTGCAAGACGGCGCCGAGGTCGTACTCGTCGGGCATCGGAGCACGCAGTGGTACAGCGGCGCCAACGTCGAACCAATGGTGTTGATCCCGGACGCGATCGACGGCGACGCGCGCCCCTCGACGGCGTACACGCGACCGGGTTCAGCGATCGACGAGGTCCTCGATGGAGTGCGGCTCGGCCAAGAGGTCGGATTCGACGAGATCCTGACACTGTTCTCAGCACGTGGCCGCGAGGTGGAAGCGGTGGCCGAACTTGCCGACGAACTGCGTCAGCAGGCGGTGGGCGACGCGATCACCTGGGTCCACAACCGCAACATCAACTACACCAACGTCTGCACCTTCAAATGCAAGTTCTGCGGCTTCGCAAAGGGCAAGCTGACCCTCAACCTGCGCGGAACCCCGTACCTGTTGACACTGGACGACATCGCCGAGCGAGCCCGCGAGGCATGGAACCTCGGCGCGACCGAGGTGACGTTGCAGGGCGGTATCCACCCGGACTTCGACGGCGACTACTACATCGACGTGACTCGAGCCGTCAAGAACGCCGTTCCTGATATGCACGTGCACGGATTCACCGCGCTCGAGGTGACCGAAGGCGCCCGGCGCCTCGGCGAGGACTTGACCACGTACCTACAGCGGCTGAAAGACGCCGGGCTCGCTTCGTTGCCCGGCACCGCCGCCGAAATCCTCGACGATGAGATCCGCGCCGTGTTGTGCCCCGACAAGATCAACACCCAGCAGTGGCTCGATTGCCATCGAGCCGCGCACAGCATCGGGCTGCATTCCAACGTCACCATCATGTTCGGCTCGATCGAGCACCCCGAGAGTTGGGCCCGCCACCTGCTCGTGACCAGGAACCTCCAGAAGGAGACCGGCGGCTTCACCGAATTCGTCGGCCTGCCGTTCGTCCACATGGCTTCGCCGATCTACCTGATGCGCAAAAGCCGGCGCGGGCCCACGTTTCGCGAGACCTTGCTCATGCACGCAGTCGCACGCATCGCCTACCACGGTTACATCCCCAACATCCAGGTGTCATGGGTCAAGATTGGCCTCTCCGGGGCGAAGCAGATGCTGCGCGCCGGATGCAACGACATGGGCGGCACGTTGATGAACGAAAACATCTCGCGCGCGGCCGGAGCAGCACACGGTCAGGAGATGACGCCGCAACACTTCACCCAGTTGGCGGAGGGGCTCGGCCGACGGGCCGAGCAACGAACCACCGGTTATGGGCGAGTCAGCGACGCAAGCCGAGCTTTGCGATGATGTCGCGATAGCGCTGCACGTCGCGGTTGCGGACGTAATCGAGCATGCTTCGACGCTGCCCGACGAGCATCAACAGACCACGACGGCTGTGGTGGTCCTTCTTGTGGAACTTGAGGTGCTCGGTGAGGTGGTTGATCCGGGCGGTGAGCAACGCGATCTGCACTTCGGGTGAACCGGTGTCGGAATCGTGGAGCTTGTGCTCGCTGATGACGTCTTGCTTGTCCATGATTGGATGCCTTCCAGAACGGAGGTCGCCCCGGGCCAACGGCCCGGCAGCATCACGCCGGCGCATCTGCGCAGACACGCAGTAGCCCCGACGGACCCTGCAAGGTTAGAGGCCGGTGGTCCGTCCGCC
>JANOEM010000620.1:0-19352 GCA_031413195.1 Actinomycetes bacterium | reverse complement strand
ATGGAGCCGTTTGCTGCGCCGGTGGCGTCGACGACCACCAACATCGTGGCACCAGACCCGCAACCGCTGTTGGTGAAGTTGTGGAACAGATCGGCGAACGCGGCCGCGCGGAGCCAGTCCATCTTCGCGAACGGATCGGTTGGACAGTCGGCTGGCGCGGGTTGCGCCATCCGTGCCGCGAGGGCATCATTCAGTCGTTGCGCGAGTCCGGCGCCGGTGACCGGGTCGAACGACCCGCGGATGTTCCACATCCCGGTCACGTGATCGACCCAGGTTTTGACACTGTTGTTCTGTCGTTGCCGTGTCAACCGTTCGACCCCGGCTGCTTCTTCGATGCCCCGGGTCTGACGAGCCATGACTTTGGCGAACTCGTCAGGTGTCGACACCTTCGCCCGCTCGGCGAGCTCGGCAGATTTGCTGTCGAGTGCAGGCCGCAGGGCCGGGTCGAGACGTCGCCGGGCCCGATTCGCGACATCGACATGCTCGACACCGATCTCACCGTCCGCGAGCGCGACACCCAACTCGGGCATTGCGGTAGTTGTCTCGGCGCGTTCCAACGCTTTCGTCCCATCAGCCAAACCGGTGCGGGTCGCTTCAGCGAAGTCTTTCTCCGGGAACGACGACAACCCGGCCAACGCCTGCACCAGGCCGATCTCCACAGACCGGGCCCATCCGATCAGACGCCGAACATCACCGATACCTGCCGTCAACATCTCGCGATCCGCGACCGTCAAATCGATCCCGCCGACCCTGTCGACCAGACTGTGCACCGTCGCCAACTCCATACCGGCCACCATAAACAAGGGGTACGACAGGGTTCCTTGGCGCGGAGCCGATCATCCGTTTTCCTCGGCCTTTGTCGGCTACGTCTGACGATCGTCGGGCGGTTTGCGGGGGAGGCGATCGGCCCGGCGCTTGGCGAGCCAGAGCAGACCCGCGATCGCAAGCAGTGGTCCGGCGACGAGTAGGCCCTCGTCCCACCCACCCTGATGGGCAAGCACGGCATGAGCTGCCGATGACGTGACTGGTGATGGCATGGCTACTGCTGGCATGAGTGTGTCGTCACCAAGTTCTGGATGAGAATTGCGCAGCTTGGCGAATTGTTCTCATCGTTGGCGAGTGTACCCAGCCGCCTTCGGCGATTCTCTGGTTCAATTGGTCGCCGACGTCCAACGATCGTCGTCCGTTTGACGGTCTTGAACATGAAGGGTCACACTGCAATGCGAGCCCAAGTCGAAGAGTGCATCGAAGTGATCCGGCCCGCGCTGCAGGCCGACGGTGGCGATATCCAACTTCGTGATGTCGATGAAGTGACCGGCCTTGTCACGGTGAGCCTCGTGGGTGCTTGCGGCACGTGTCCGGCCAGTAGCCAGACACTCAAGGCCGGCATCGAGCGGATCATGCGTGATCGTGTCGACGGTGTCACCGAGGTCGTGGCGGTCTGACCGGGTGTCGCTGAGCAGTCGATCAGCGGAGGACCTCTTCAACAGCGCCCGCATCGGCGATCGTGCGGCGTTGGCTCGTCTGCTGTCCATGATCGAACGGGGTTCCGACGACGCACGGATTGTCGGGCGGCTGTCGTCTCCCCTTGGCGGTTCCACCTACACGGTGGGCATCACGGGTGCACCGGGTGCCGGCAAGAGCACGCTCACGTCGGCAACGGTCGGTCATATTCGGAGTCTGGGCGATCAGGTCGCCGTGCTGGCGATCGATCCATCGTCACCGTTTACCGGCGGGGCGATCCTGGGAGATCGGGTTCGGATGCAGGACCACGCCACGGATCCCGGAGTCTTCATCCGATCGATGGCTACTCGTGGACATCTCGGGGGTCTGTCGTTGGCGGCGCCGGAAGCGATTCGTTTGTTGGCGGCCGTCGGCCACCCGTGGGTGTTGGTCGAGACGGTTGGTGTCGGCCAGGTCGAGGTCGAGGTCGCCAGCCAGGCCGATACGACGGTGGTTGTCGTCAATCCCGGGTGGGGAGACTCGATTCAGGCCAACAAGGCTGGGTTGATGGAGATCGCCGACGTCTTCGTGATCAACAAGGCCGATCGGGCAGGAGCCGAGCAGACGCAGCACGATCTGCAGACGATGCTCGATCTCTCCGACAAACCCGCTGGCGGTTGGAGAGTCCCGATCGTAACCACCGTCGGCACAACTGGGCGTGGCATCGTGGACTTCTGGAACGCCGTCGAGGCCCATCGCGACTTCACCACCGACTCCGGCGCTCTGGCGACTCGCCGTGAACTGCGTCTTCGCCACGAACTGCACGAGATCGTCGCCCGCCGGTTGGAACAGCGCGCCCGGCAGCTCTGCACCGGGCGTCGTTGGGAAGAACTCGAGCACGAGGTTGCCGGTCGTCTTGTCGATCCGTGGACCGCTGCGGACGAACTTCTTCGGGCACTCGATGCGTGAACGGTAGGGTCTGATCATGGTTGGAAACGACGGTAACGAAATGGTTCCCGCAGTGCTCGTGACCCTGCAACGGCGCGACGACGGGGTCGCGATCGTCACCCTCGACAATCCCAAGGTCAATGCGCTGTCGCGTGAGTTGCTGGCTCAACTCCATGACATTGCCCTCCAGCTCTGCGAAGACCCGCCCGGCGCAGTCGTGGTGACCGGCGGCGACCGGATCTTTGCAGCCGGCGCCGACATCAGCCAGTTCGGTGGTGCCGCACAAGCGGCCTTGATCACCGAAGATTTTCATCGGGCGCTCGACGCCGTTGCCGACATCCCGCGCATGGTCATCGCTGCCGTCAGCGGGTACGCGCTGGGAGGCGGGTGCGAGCTGGCTTTGGCGTGTGATTACCGGATCGTCAGTGAGCGTGCCGTGTTCGGGCAACCCGAGATCCTGCTCGGCATCATCCCCGGCGGGGGCGGAACCCAGCGTCTCGCCCGCGTAGTCGGCGCGAGCCGAGCCAAGGAGCTCTGCCTCACCGGGCGCCAGGTGAAGGCGGACGAAGCGCTGCGGATCGGATTGGCCGACGAGCTCGTGTCGCCAGAACAGTTGATGGAGCGTGCGTTGTCGATGGCCGCCGAACTCGCCGGCGGCGCAAGCGTCGCCCAGGCCCTCGCCAAGCAGGCGATCGATCAGGGTTTGTCGATGCCGTTGGCGGATGGATTGCTGTTGGAGCGACGATTGTTCACGGAGGTGTTCCACAGCGACGACAGCCGTATCGGTGTTGCGAGTTTTCTGGCAGACGGTCCGGGCAAGGCTCGATTCACGGGCCGATAGACCGTTCGGCCGGGCAGTTCGGCTGGGCAGGTCAGCCCGCCCAGGCGACCAGGCCGAGCTCGACCGGATTCGCCAGCAGCGCGTTTGTCGGCACGATCCGCGCGGTCAGACCGTACGCACCGGATTGTCCGACGACGTAGTCACCGGTCCACGATCCGTCGCTGCCGAGCGCGAGTGCGAATTTGTCGACGAGATCAGGGATCAAGTCTCCGTGATTGTCGATCGGACCGTGCAACACCTGGACCCGCACGTCGTTCGGATCGAGCCCACCGAGGTTGATGGAGGCGCGAACGGAACGCGGATCACCGGCGCGACCGGGCCGGACGTCGGTGTCGAGTTCGGTGATGTGAACCTTTGGCCACGCGACGTGTACCCGTTGTTTCCACGCCGCGAGCTCTCGCGCCGGCGCGGCGTGATCGCTGTTCACAGCTGTCGCAGCGGCTGCTGCAGGCTCGTACAGTTCTGTCACGTAGTCGCGGACCATTCGCGAGGCGGTCACCTTCGGGCCGAGCGTCGCCCAGTTGTGCAGCATCTTGTCGACCCAGCCGTTCGGCACATCCCGCTCGCCCGGGCGGTCACCACTGTGGTCGTAGAAGAGCGGGACGATCTCTTGCTCGAGTAGTCCGAAGAGGCTCATTGCCTCGCGCTGATCGCGGCGACCGGAGTCCGGATCGTCGTCTGCCGAGAGAATGTCCCAACCGTTCTCGCCGTCGCTCCATTCGTCCCACCAGCCGTCACGGATGCTGCAGTTCAGCGCGCCGTTCAAGGCCGCCTTCATACCGCTGGTACCACACGCCTCTTGTGGTCGCCGGGGGTTGTTGAGCCACACGTCGCAGCCGTGATACATCGCTCGGGCCACTGCGATGTCGTAGTCAGGAAGGAAGACGAAACGGTGTCGGACATCTTCGTCACGGGCGAAGCGTTCGATGTCCTGGATCATCTCCTTACCGGGCTGGTCGGCGGGGTGCGCCTTCCCCGCGAACACGAACTGCACCGGGCGATGAGGATCGAGGAGCAACCTCTTCAGTCGTTGCGGTCGCGAGAGCAGCAGCGTCGCCCGTTTGTAGGTGGCAAACCGACGGGCGAAGCCGATCGTCAACACGTCGGGATCAAGGATCCCGTCGCCCATCCGTTCACGGACGTAGTCGACCAGACGCGAGCGTCCGGCCGACCGGGCCGACCAGACTGCCTCATGGCTGATCGAATACGCCCGTGACCACGATTCATCGTCCGCGCCGTCCCAGACCCCGTGCACACCGTGGCGCAGCACCTGATCCATTTCGGGTGAGATCCAACTGTGCGCGTGGACGCCGTTGGTGATTGATCCGATCGGGACCTCCTCGACCGGAACGGTCGGCCACAGACCGTTGAACATCTCGCGACTCACCGCGCCGTGCAGTTTCGCGACCCCATTCGCGCGAGCAGCCAAGCGCAGACCCATCACCGCCATGTTGAACCGGGATTCATTGGGTTCGTCGGCACGTTGCCCGATCGACATCAGCTGATCGAAGGAGATGTCGAGCTGTTCGACGAACGTTGCGAAGTACTTTTCGATCAGTTCCCGCGGAAATCTGTCGATCCCTGCGGGTACAGGGGTGTGGGTCGTGAACACGCCACCGGCACGGGACGCCTCGACCGCCTCGGCAAACGTGAGGCCCTCACTGACGAGTTCGCGGATTCGCTCGAGCGCGAGGAAGCCTGCGTGACCCTCGTTGGTATGAAACACCTGCGGATCCAGCCCGAGAGCCCGCAGCGCTCGAACCCCCCCGATGCCGAGCACCAACTCCTGGCGCAGGCGGTGCTCGACGTCACCGCCGTACAAGCGGTCGGTGACGCCCGGCGCATCGAGCAGATACATAGGGATTCGGCCGACGTCGGCTCGCCATACGGAGACGTCGATGTGTTCTCCGGCCAGGTCGATGGATATCTGGTGCCCGGTGTTCATCAACGCCATCCCGGCGGTGTCGAGAAGTGGGTAACGCTCCTGCTGCCAACTGTCGGCGTCGAGGCTTTGGCGGAAGTATCCCTCTGCATAGAGCAGCCCGATTGCCACCAACGGCACGCCGAGGTCCGATGACGCCTTGAGATGGTCTCCGGCAAGGATGCCGAGTCCGCCGCTGTACTGCGGAACGGTCTCACTGATCCCGAACTCGGGTGAGAAGTAGGCAACCAGGCTCAGCGGCGACGGGCCGGCGTCCGCAGCCTTGGTCTGGAACCAACGCGGCGACTTCAAGGCGATGTCGAGCCGAGTGACTGCATCACCGACGGCCGCGACCACGTCGGGGTCGGTCGCGAGTTCCGACCATTCCGCCGGTGATATCCGAGCGAGCATCGACAGCGGCTGATGGCCCGACTGCTCCCATGCAACAGGATGAAGATCGGCGAACAGCTGCTGCAATTCCCGGTCCCAGCACCAGTGCAGGTTGTTCGCCAGTTGGTTCAGACCGGCGAGACTCTCGGGCACGGCTGGATCGACACTGAACTGTCTGACGCTACGCATCCCGCGAGGGTACTGGCAGCTTCCCGTAGCCGGAAACTGCTGCTTCGTAAACATCGAGGGTCGTCCCTGCAATGGCGTCCCAGGTGTAGAAACCGGTGAGCATTGTGGCTGCTGTGGACTGCAGCTGGGCAGCCAGCTCGGGTTGTGTGAGCGCTTCCTCGATCCGATCGGCGAGATCGTGATGGTTGCCAGGCTCGAACAGCAAGCCGGCGCCGCTGCCCTCGACGATCTCGGCCAATCCTCCGGTTCGCGCGACGATCGTCGGCGTGCCGGCCGCCATCGACTCGAGCGCGACGATGCCGAACGGCTCGTACAGCGACGGAATGACCACGCAACCGGCACGGTGGAGCAGGGCCCGGAGCTCTGCGTCGGGCACGAAACCGGCCAGATCGACCACATCTGCCAGCCCTTCGATGTCGATCAGGGTTTGCAGTTCGGCCAAGTACGAACCACGTCCGGCGATGACGCACCGTACGCCTGGGACCCGGTTGCGAAGATCACCAACAGCTCGGGCGAGCACCTGAAACCCCTTCTCGTACTGCACGCGACCCCAGGCCACGACGAGGGCTTCGCGGGCGACAGCCGGTTGCCGGTCGGCTGCGGGCGGTTCCCAGAGTGAAAGATCGACCCCGTTCGGAACCAGATGAACCTTCTCGATCGGCAAGTCGAATCCGCTGACGACTTCTCGCACCATGAACCTGGAGCAGCAGATCACATGATCGGCTTGATAGGTGAGCCACCACTCGATCGAGTTGATCGCGGCAGGCAATCCACCAGGGACGTGACCGCCGTGACGGCCACGCTCGGTTGCATGGATGGTCGCCACCAGCGGAGCACCCCAGATCCGGGCGATCGTGTCGCCCGACCACGCGACGAGCCAGTCGTGGGCGTGGACGACGTCCGGTCGCCAGTCGTCGAGTTTGGCGACCAGTTGGGTCAGCTGATGGTTTGCGGAAGCCATCTGCGCAACCAGGTCGTCGTCGGGGAGCCACGGCAGATCAATTCTGGCGCGCAGCACCCGAACACCATCGATGACCGAGTCGTCCGGCGCGTCCGGCGTGTGCAGGCTGAGCACCACGACATCGTTGCCGCAGCGGACCAGAGCGCGGGCGAGACCGTCGACGTGAGCCGCGATTCCGCCGACGACCAGCGGCGGATATTCCCATGACAGCATCAGAATGCGCACGGAAAGCGACCGTAGCGGTTTCCGGCCTACGCTGGGAACCTCATGGCATCATCACCGGACGTTGCAGGCGCAAGTGAGTGGCCCGGTCAGATTGACGTGTACCTGTTCAACGAGGGTCGCCACCGCCGACTGTGGGAGCTTCTCGGAGCGCACGTCCTGCCATCTTCGGCAACGGATGCTGAGCCCGGGGTCCGTTTTACGGTGTGGGCCCCAAATGCGCGCCAGGTCTACGTCGTCGGTGATTGGAACCATTGGGGCGACGGGATGCCGATGCATCCGGTCGGCTCCAGCGGGATCTGGGCTGCTGTGGTCGAGCAGGCCCGCTCGGGGCATGCGTACAAGTACGCAGTGGTGCATCAAAGCGGCAGAACGGTGTTGAAGGCTGACCCGATGGCGCGCCACGCTGAGCATCCACCGGACAACTCCAGCGTCGTTGTCGGCCCGAGCGCTCACCAATGGACCGACGGAACCTGGATGCAGGCGCGGAGCAACCTCCCAGCGGCGCCATTGCGTATCTACGAGGTCCATCTCGGATCGTGGCGCCTCGGATTGGACACCTACCCGGCGATCGCTCTACAGCTCGCAGATCACGTTGCGGCGCTCGGATTCACTCATGTCGAGCTGCTGCCGGTCGCCGAGCATCCATTCGGTGGTTCGTGGGGCTATCAGGTCAGCGGGTACTACTCGCCGACGGCGCGATTCGGGACGCCCGATCAGTTCCGCGAGTTCGTCGACATCTTGCACTCGCGCGGGGTTGGCGTGATCCTCGACTGGGTTCCGGCCCATTTCCCCAAAGACGAATGGGCCCTTGCTCGCTTCGATGGCACCGCGTTGTACGAGCACGCCGATCCTCGTCAGGGGGAACACCCCGATTGGGGAACCCTGGTTTTCAACTTCGAACGCAACGAGGTCCGCAACTTCCTCACGGCAAACGCGCTGTATTGGCTGCACGAGTTCCACATCGACGGGCTCCGGGTCGACGCCGTTGCGTCGATGCTCTATCTCGACTACAGCCGCGAGCCGGGTCAATGGGTTCCCAATCGAAATGGTGGCCGTGAGAACCTCGGCTCGATCGCGATGCTCCAGGAAGTGAACAGTCTGGTCGGTGCCGAGGTCCCGGGCGCGTTGATGATCGCCGAGGAATCGACGTCTTGGCCGAAGGTCACCCACCCTGTTCATGAAGGCGGCCTCGGGTTCACCCACAAGTGGAACATGGGTTGGATGCATGACACGCTCGGCTACTTCCACCGGGATTCGGTTCATCGCCAATGGCATCACAACGACCTCACCTTCGGGCTGCTCTACGCGTTCGGCGAGCGGTACGTGCTGCCGTTGAGTCATGACGAAGTCGTTCACGGCAAGGGCAGCCTGCTCGGCAAGATGCCCGGAGACGACTGGCAGCGTTTCGCCAACCTGCGGGCCCTGTACAGCTGGATGTGGGCCCTGCCCGGAGCTCCGCTGTTGTTCATGGGTGGCGAGATGGCGCCGTTCACGGAATGGAGCGAATCCACCGGCCTGCCATGGCATCTCTACGATCACGCCCCCCATCGTGGAGTTCACGAGTTGGTCACGGCGCTCAACGCCGCAGCTACCAACGCACCCGAGACCTGGTCCAATGATGACGATTCCAACTCGTTCCAATGGCTCGAAGCCGACGACGCCCACCATTCGATCTACGCCTTCATTCGATTCGGCAAGCGGCCTTCTGGCCTTCGCGCCCGGCTGATCTGTATCGCCAACTTCACGCCGACGCCGCACCCGGGGTACCGCGTCGGTGCACCCCGAGCGGGGGAATGGAACGTGATACTCGACAGCGATGGTCACCGCTTCGGCGGCAGCGGCTATCGCGGCGAGGGCACCGTCGTCACTGCCCATGTCGACACGCCATGGCAGGGTCAACCGGCCTCGATCGTGCTCGACCTGCCACCGCTCGGCGTGTTGTGGCTGGAGTCCACCGGGGACTGAACTCCGGTGCGATTCAACAAACATGGATTCAACGAACATGGATACAACGAACACGGACACGTCGCTGCGTTCGCTCGTGCGTTCTCCTGGCATGCGGCCGGTCATCCGGGCCAGCATCACACTCGGATTCGCCGTCGGTGTGTTCGCCATCTCCTTCGGCGTCGCCGCAGTTGCAGCCGGGGCATCGGGGGCCCAAGCCTGTGTGATGTCGCTGCTGGTCTTCACCGGGGCATCCCAGTTCAGCGCGGTGTCGGTGATCGCCGGTGGAGGTTCGGTCGGGTCGGCAGTTGGTGGTGCGCTGCTGCTGTCGGCCAGAAACGGCGTATACGGATTGGCGATGTCGCAACATGCCGGCGGGTCGCTGCCATCGCGGCTGGTCGCTGCTCAGTTGACGATCGATGAATCCACGGCGATGGCGCTCGCGCAAGAGGACGAACCTTCTCGCCGAGCAGCGTTCTGGATCACTGGATTGTCCGTCTATCTGTTCTGGAACCTCGGGACCTTGCTCGGCGTTCTGCTCGGAAACGCCGTCGACCTGAAGCGTTTCGGGCTCGACGCCGCGCTGCCGGCGGCATTCGTGGCGATGGTGTGGCCGCATCTGCAGTCGCGCATCGGTCGCATCTCGGCAGGTTTGGGCGGGTTGATCTGCCTCGGGCTGATCCCGTTCGTACCGGTCGGCGTGCCGATTCTGTGCGCGTCGCTGGCAGTGCTCGTCGGTGTACCGGCTCCGCGCGCCGCGACTCCCGACGTCGAGGTGTCGACATGACGTGGGGACTCGTGTTTGCGCTGGCAGCCGGCTCGTATGCCTTCAAGGTTCTCGGTCTGGTGATCGTCGGCGATCGCACCCTCCCCCCGGTGTTGGACCGCTGTCTGGCTCTCGTGCCGGCCGCGATGATCACCGCGCTGGTGTTGAAGGACACGTTCAGTATCGGTCAGCACCTTGTTCTCGATGCTCGGGTCGTCGGAGTCGCAGGCGCAGTGATCGCCGCGTGGCGTCGTTTCCCGATGTTGGTGGTGATCCTGATCGGCGCGGGGCTCACGGCGGCAGTGCGGGCGGTCGGCTGAGGTGCCGTTGCGGATCCCGGGACCGGAGCGACTCACGCTTCGACGAGGTGCTTGAGGCCCTTGAGGTTGCGGCGCCAGATCGCCTTCATCACGATGTTGCCACCGATCAACTCACCGAGGCGACCACCGAGGAACCACGGGAAGTTCAGCGTCTCGGTCCACGCGAAACGGGTGCGACGGGCATGATCGATCGGGGTCAGGGTGAACGTCCCGGAACCCGTCACGATGCCGGTGTGGCGAACGCCCATACTGGCCTCGGGCTCCCATTCGGTGATCTCCATCTTGTCGACGAGCTTGATCGGGCCGACCTTGGTGTCACACAGGAAAGTCGTGCCGACGCCTCGCGTCTGCTCACCGGTGAAGCGAATCGCAACCGCGTCGTGCATCCAGTCGACGTGACGTTCGACAGGCTCGACTACTGCCCACACCTGCGCCGGCGTCGCGTCGATCTCGATGCTGACCTGGATCCGACTCATGCTGAACTGCTTGCTCGGCCGCTATTGGTGCACGGCAACGCGGCGCAGTTTCTCGGCAGCGGCTTCGGGCGGCACGATGTTGAGTTGTACGCCCGTGCCTCGCTCGAACCCCGCTGTCGTGACCAGTTTCGGGAAGAGGTGGACGTGCCAGTGGAATTCGCCCGTGTGCTGATGCGGCGCGGTGTGAAAGACGAGGTTGTAGGCCACGTCACCGAACGCCTCTTGCAGGTTCAGAACCGCATCTCGCAAGGCCCGCCCGACTGCATTGAGTGAGGCGTCGTTGGCATCTTGGAGATGGAGGTCGTGTTGGCGCGGGATGATCAGCAGTTCGAACGGGCTGCCCGCCCAGAAAGGGCTGAGGCACAGCACGTCGTCGTCGGCGAACACGACCCGCTTGCCATCGGTGAGCTCTGCCTCGACCGTCGCGCAGAGGATGCACGCACTCTCGAACCGACCGAACGCACGCTCTTCTTCCAAGATCTCGCCGGGTACGAACGGCAAGCCGAGCAACTGCCCGTGAGGATGCGAGAGCGATGCTCCCGCTTCTCGGCCGTGGTTGATGATTGCTTGGGTGTAGCGGATGTTCGGGGTACTGGCGTGATCGATGAGACGCCCCTTGAGGGCACGCATCACCTGCGCGATCTTGTTGTCGTCTGCATCGTGGAGGCCACCGTTGTGGTCCGGCGTGTAGACGAACACCTCGTGGATGCCGCTTGCTTCTGCCATGACATGGACGGGGCCGAGATGGTGGACCGCGAACGGCTCGTCACCATCGAACGCGGGATAGAGGTTGGGGATGACCCGCAACTGCCAGCTTCCCCCATCATCGACCTGTTCGAGGGCGGGCAGCGTTGCTTCTTCGTTACCCGGGCAAAAGGGACACGGCCGGCTTGGATCTGCTTCCACTTCAACGGCGCGCGGCGCGAAATCCGAAGGACGTTCCGCTCGTTCCGCCACAATGGTGACCCAACGCCCGGTCAAGGGGTTCAAACGCATCTGAGACACTGCTAGGAATGATACGACCAACACGTCCGAGAGGCGCGGCTTTGCCCAAGATTCCCGCCGACGTCCGGCTTCTGAAAGCGTTTGCAGGCATTGGAGGTCTCAATCGTTGCGGTCGAGCACGTACACGCTGACGTGGCGGGGGCTCTCATCGCCGAAGTCGTCGCAGTCGAAGCTGCTCCACCGGTGCCGGAGCGTCAATCCGGCGGTTGCGGCCATGATGTCGAGGTCGGCGGGCGACACGTAGCGGATGCTCCAGGGTCGCAACCGCACGCCCCCCGCTGCAGTGAACTCGACGAACTGTCCCTCGACCTGGTGGCCACCGTCGAAGCGGGTGATGCTGAGGACCACGTGATCCGCTGCCATTGCCTTGACCTCGATCAGATCACCGCTTCGGGCAGAACTGCGCGGCACGAACGCTTCGACCACGAAGCAGCCGCCAGGAGCCAAGCGGAGCGCAACGGTGTCGAGGCATTGCTGCTGGCGGACGCGGCTGTCCAGGTTGAACAAGGTGTTGAACGCGACGAAGATCAGACCGAGTTCGGTACCCGGGCAGACTCGGTGCAACCCGTCGACCATGTCGTCGATCACGATCTGAAGGTTCGGCGGAGGTTGCTTGGCGGAGAGGCGCTCGATCATCGCGGGGCTCGAGTCGATGCCCCACACGGCCCGCTGTGGAACCCGCCGGGCGAGCGGGATCGCGATCCGTCCGGTGCCCACACCGAGTTCCACGACGGGTGAGTCGCGTGATGCGCAGCCCTCGATCAGATCATTGAGCGTGGTGACGGTCGAGGAAACGTCGGAGATGCCGTCGTACCAGTCGTCATAGATGTCGGCGAACGCCTCGCCGTAGCTCGAGTTCTCATATCCCTGCATTGCGCGTCACCGTAGTCCGCGACGCGATCAGGGCATCTGTTTGCAACAATGGTCGGCGTGAGCGCTTGGGCGGGTATCGAGTCGACACCCGTCACCGACGCGGGGCAGGTGGCGGGCCCCCAGACCGATCGACTCGAATCGCGACCGATTCTCCGGCGAATGCAGCGCCACCAGCGCCCGATCATCGGGTCCCTCGATGGAGCGGGCGTGATGATGCAACGACATGCCCGCGAGGTGCTCGTTGGCTCGGCCCTGATCGTGCTGCCGGGTGTCGCCGTCAACCTCGTTGCCGCCACGTTGGCATTCGACCGATACGAATCGTTCTCCGGATCGATCGTCTCGATCCCAGAGCTCGTCGGCGGGTCGCGCGCCTCGACAGGGGTCGAGGAGTTGCTGTGGTTCATCGGGGTCATGGTGAACAGCCTCTCCGCATGTCTGGCCGGTGGCTATCTCGCGTCATTGGTCGTCCGACGACATGCCGGCCTGGCGCTGACGATTCGGACCGGCTATCGAGGCATGGCTCGTTGCATCCCGTCGTTGCTGGTCGCATGGTTGATCGGACACAGCTGGTTCATCCTTTCCGCGTGGGGGTTGCGCGGCGTGGGCGGAACGGGTTTGATCTCGCTGATCCTGCTCGGGCTGCCCGTTGTCCTGGTGTTGACAACCATGACGGTTGTTGTGGCTCCGGCGATCGTGATCGAGCGGATCGGACCATTCGCCGGCCTGGCCCGCGCATGGCGGTTGGCGCGGATCGGATTCGGAACGTTGTTCGGTTTCACCTTGGCCTCGGTGATCCTCGGTTCCGTCGTGCAGTACGGGATCGCGTACCTACCTCGATTGCTGGAGCAGACCGGGTTGATCACGTTCGGCCGGTTCGGTTGGCTGATTGAGGGCGTCGCGGGTCAGCTCGGCCGTCTGGTCGGCCTGCCGATCATTGCTCTGGCCACGGCATTGATGTATCTGGAGATGCGGATGGCCCTCGAAGGGATGGACTTGTCGATCGAGGCCGAGCGCGTGTTCGTGTCGTCGCCGTGAACCTTGCTCTCGTCGGCACCTCTGCACGCGCAGTCAGGCTGATCTCCGGCATCGCGACATCCTCCGCTGGTTCCGGCGAAGACCCGTTCGTGCCGGTGGATCAGGATCCTGACACCGTTCGTGATGCCGCGTGCCGTTTGGTCGAATCCAGTGATGTCTGCAAGCCGCCGACGCCCCCGCCGAGCTTTCAGGCGCCGACAACCGGCGGTCCGCTTGGTTCGTTGCTCGGGTTCTTGCTCTGGGCGGTTTTGATCGCCGTTGTGGTTGCGGTGGTCGCTGTCGCAGTCCGCTCATTTTCGAATCGTCACGGTTCTGTGTCGAATGACGGAGACGACGACGATGACGAGAAGGATCCGGACACGGATCAATCCATCGGGCCGGCTGACTTCGACCCGTCGCGCGAGCCGAGGAAGTGGCGACAAGAAGCCGACGAGCACAGTGCTGCCGGCCGCTATCGCGACGCTGTGCGGTGCCGCTACAGGGCCCTCGTCGGAGATCTTGCCCGCCGCGGCCTGCTGGACGAGATCCCCGGCCGGACCACGGGTGAGGAACGATCACAGCTGTACGTCAGCGCTCCCGGGGCGGTGCCCTTCTTCGAGCAGGCAGCCGACGAGTTCGACCGAGCCTGGTTCGGCAATGCCCGCGTCGGTGTGATCGACGACGACCGACTTCGACAACTCGATCGCGATGTGCTGGCGAACTCACCATCGAGGTCGAACGGTGGCCGGGGGTGAATCGGCCGGCGCAGGCTGTGAGCGTGGGTCGAGTTGCTCGTGCGGGCGGCCAAGGAGGTGGCCAAGGAGGTGGCCAAGGAGGTGGCGGAGCGCGAGCAGCCGTAACGGCCCTCGTCGTGCTCGGGGTGGCCCTCGGAATGCTGCTGCTCGTGCGGTCGAGTCCCGATGTCGAACCATTCGATCCTCGATCCAGCGCGAGCGACGGAGCGAACGGAGTGGTGCTGCTGCTGCAGGATCTTGGCGCCTCGGTCGACATCACGTCACGTGCACCACAGCCAGGCGCGGATGAACGGGTGTTCGTCATCGATGATCGCCTCGACGATCAGCAGCGGCGTGATCTGCTCGCGTTCGTGGATGCCGGGGGAGTGGCTGTCGTTGCCGATCCCGACAGTTCGTTGCACGCAGGTGCAGAAGATGTCGGCGATTTCGAACCGGTGCCGGCAGATTCGGATAGTCAGATCTACACCGGCAATCAGCTCCCCGCCGATCAGGAGGCCAACGTGCTGCTCGGCGATTGCACGATTGGGTCGCTGCGTTCGTTACGCGGAGTCTTCAGCCCCGATGGGGTGCAGTTTCCCATTGTCAACGAACAGGACCACTGCTTCGGTGACGAGGAGTCATCCTTCGTGAGGGTGCGCAACGTCGCCAGCGGGGTCGTGGTGGGCTTCGGAGACAACAACATCGTCACCAACGCGTACCTCCGCTATGCCGACAACGCCGGACTCGTCACCGCGCTGCTCGCTCCGATCGACGGGTCGCGGGTACGGATCCTGATCGGCGCCTCTGCCAAGCCATCGGTCTCCGACGTCGGAACGGGTGACGAGACCCTGGTCGACCTTGTTCGCCCGGGAGTCTGGATGGCGCTGTCGCAACTTGCGATCGCCTTCACGGTCTTCTGTATCGCTCGTGCAATCCGTCCCGGTCGAACGATCCGGGAACCTTCGCCAACGCCGATTGCGGGCAACGCCCTGGTTCTTGCGACGGGGAACCTGATGCAGCGTGCCCATCATCACCGGCGCGCGGCCTGGTTGGTGCGCGGAGAGTTCTACCGGCAGCTCGTCGATCATTACGGAACCTCACCCGACATCTCCATCGAGCGCCTGAGCGCGTTGGTCGGAAGCCGATCAGTTGTCGATCCGGTCGAGCTCCAGGAAGTGCTGAGAGCGGAGGTAAACGGTGATTCGTCCGGAGCCGGCGACGCGCTCGTTCGTCTTTCAAATCGGATCGAACGGCTACGTGCGCTGACCATTCGATCGGATACAGACCGCGCGAACCTCAGCAAGCCAGGAACCCAGCGAGCGAAGGAACAGGGACCAGATGAACGACACCAGCGGTGAGGCACGGATGAGCGACCCACAACCAGATCCCACGACACCGTCGCCTCGCGATGCGATCCTTGCCGTACGGTCCGAGGTCGCCAAGGTGGTCGTCGGTCAGGACGGCATCCTCAGCGGAGTGATCGCAGCTCTGCTCGTCAATGGCCATGTCTTGCTCGAGGGCGTTCCGGGGGTGGCCAAGACGTTGCTCGCGAAGAGCCTTGCGGCTGCCTTCGACATGAACTTCAGTCGGGTCCAGTTCACCCCTGACCTGATGCCGGCAGACATCGTCGGCCAAAGCATCTACGAGTTCGTACCGGGCCAATCCGCCGGGTTTCGGTTCCGCGAAGGCCCGGTATTCACCAACTTGCTGCTGGCAGACGAGATCAACCGAACGCCTCCGAAGACGCAGGCGGCCCTGCTCGAGGCGATGGAGGAACGCCAGGTCTCCGTCGATGGCACGACTCGTTCACTGCCCGATCCGTTCCTTGTGATCGCGACCCAGAACCCGGTGGAGTACGAGGGCACCTACCCTCTGCCCGAGGCTCAGCTCGATCGGTTCCTGTTCAAGCTCCAGGTTCCGTATCCGACAGCCGAGCAGGAACACATCATGCTTGCCCGCCACGATCAAGGGTTGAATCCCCACGATGTTCGGCGAGCAGGCATTCGTGCCGTCGCGAACGCAGCAGACCTGGCTGCCGGTCGGGCGGAGATCCAAAAGATCCGGGTCGACCCGGCGGTCCTCGACTACATCGTTGCGCTGTGCCGCGCGACGCGTGTCTCCCCGTCGCTGCTGCTGGGTGTGTCTCCGCGTGGCGCGACCTGGTTGCTCCACGCCGCCAAGGCCTGGGCATGGATGAGCGGTCGCACCTTCGTCACTCCGGACGAAGTCAAGGCGGTGGCTAAGCCTTGTCTGCGCCATCGGATCATGGTCAAGCCCGAGCTCGAACTCGAAGGTGCCCTCGCAGACGGCATTCTCGACGGCATTCTCGCCACCGTCCCGACGCCGCGGTAGGCAGACTCGGATGCCTGTTCCAACGGCCCGGTTCGCGCTCGTGATGGCGTTGACCGCTGTCGGGTTCCTGTTCGTTGCGGGCGACAACTGGACCGCGTTGTGGTTCGTCGAAGGTGTGCTGCTCCTCGTCTTCTTGGGCGACGCATTCGCGGGGGTTTCCCCGTTGCGGATCCAAGTCGGGCGCGATCATCCCGACACGGTTCGCCTCGGGGAGATCGTGACCATGACGTGGGTGATCGAGAACCGTTCACGGGCTGGAGCGCGCGTCACCATGACAGATGCCCTTTGGCCGAGCCTGCGCGCCAACCGACGGGTGGTCACGGTGGATATCGGCGGGCACTCGCGTCACATCGCGACCACCGAGTTGTGGCCGAGCCGGCGGGGGCGGTTCCCGCTCAACGACATCAACGTGCGCGTGTCCAGTCCGTTGCGACTGGCGACCAGGAATCGCAAACTCGACGTCACGTCGCTACTGCGGGTGATGCCCGCATTCCCGAGTCGAGACGTGATTCAGCGCCGGATGCGTCAGCCGCGGATCATCGACGTCGGCATGCGAACCCTTCGGGTCCAGGGCACCAGCACCGACTTCGACCAGTTGCGTGAGTTCCGTCCTGGCGACGATTCACGTCGAATCGATTGGGCAGCGACGGCCAGAACACAGAGGCCGATCGTTCGACAGTATCGGGCTGAAAGAAATCAGACGGTCGTGATCATGCTCGACAACGGGCGAATCATGGCGGGTCAAGTCGGTGCGCCGGACTCGATGGTGCCGCGTGTGGAACACGCAATGGATGCTGCTCTTGGGTTGACTCAGGTCGCCACCCACCTCGGCGACAAAGTCGGGTTGGTCACATTCGATCGTCAGGTTCGTACCGTTGTGGCCCCGGCCCACTCGAAGGTACAGGGGTCCCGGGTCGCAGAAGCGATGTACCTCCTCGAGCCCGAGCTGAGCGAGAGCGCGTACCGTGCGGCTTTCACCTACGCGACGTCGAGGTTCCGGCGTCGATCGTTGTACGTGGTGCTGACCGATCTTTCCGAGTCGGCCGTTGCAGAGGCGATTCTGCCAGCGCTTCCGATCCTGTCGCGCAAACATTTGGTGGTGATCGCTGCAGTGCACGATCCGTTGGTCAAGTCGTGGGCTGTCGGAGGAGATCATGTTGCTGCGTCGGAGACGTTCCGCCAGGCTGCAGCCGTGGCGACGATGCAGCAGCGACGAATGAGTTCAACTCGGCTCGGCGCCGCCGGTGCCATCGTCATCGATGCTGAGCCGGGTCAACTGGCGATCAAGCTGGTCGACGCCTATCTCGAGCTCAAGGCATCCGGCCGGTTGTAGCCGGGTCCGATCGACGTGCGACCGACCGCTCGCGCCGGCTTTCCCGCTCGACTGTTTGATCCTGGCGACGTTGCCGGAGCCCGAACGTGATTGTCCATCCCCAGAACGCCAGAAATGCGGCGATGCCGATCAAGAGCCTGATCGACGTGGGCCACGGTTGACCCGTCACGAATCCCTCGATCATCGCGGCCATCAGGAACGCAACGACGAGCCCCATCAGGACCGTGCCGGACCGTCGCCCTTCATCACCGAGCGCGACCAGCCGACTGCGTTCGCCGGGATCGATGACGGTCCAACCGATTCGGAGCCCGGCGGCCCCCGCGACGATCACGGCAGAGAGTTCCAAGAGCCCGTGCGGCAAGATCAGTCCCCAGAACTTCTGCCACTCGCCGACGTTGGTGAAAAGACCACCGGCGACGCCGATGTTGGCCCCGTTGTAGGCGAGCAGAAGGGCAGTCGGGATGCACAGGAACACGCCGATCGCGAACGCGAGAATCGCGACGCGCACGTTGTTCCAGAACACGTCGTTCGCAAATGCAGATGCCGAGTCGGACCGGTAGTACGAAGCGAACCCCGAGTTGATGTACTGGTCTCGTAACGCGGCAGGCCCGGTTGCGTCCACTGCCCGGGGTGAGACTGCGATCCAAATGTTCATCACTGCCCAGGGGACGAGGGTGAGCAGCGCTGCGACCAACACGAACCAACGAATCTCCCACACAGCGCGCGGGAAGGTGACCGTTGCGAACTCGCGTAATCCACGCTTGATCTCGACGTCGCGTTGGCTGTAGAGGACCGAATGAGCGTCGGTGACCAGCAGTGTCAGCCGAGCGAGCAGTGCCTGATCGCCGGCGTAGGTCACACGAGCATCGGCAAGATGTGAACTGGTCCGCTGATAGAGGTGCACCAATTCGTCGAGTTGTTCGCTCGACAGCGAACGCGGTTTGCGGGCTTGGTCGGTCAGTTGACCGAGACGGAGCCATGCCCACTGGTTGCGCACCACGAAAGCATCAATGTCCATCAAGCGCCTAGGGTAGTGGCGGTATGGAGTCCAGTCCCGGCCGGCCCGGACCGACCGACACCTTCGCAGGCGATCTCGATGGTGAGGGAATCGTCACGCCCGAGGCCGTGGTGCTCAGGCTCGAGACCGCTGGTGTCGCGTCTCGCGTGTTTTCGGGACTCATCGACGCGACCGTCCAAATCGGCGGGTACATCGTCGTGTCGTTGATCGTGTTGTTCGCGTTGACCGCCAGCGGGGGCGCCAGTGACCAGGTCATCCGGGCGGTCCTCGGCATCTTGTTGTTCGTCACGATCTTCGGTTACCCGATCGTGTCGGAGATGGCGTTCAGGGGGCGCACACTTGGCAAGGCAGCAGTGGGTCTGCGAGTCGTGACCCTCGACGGAGCGCCGATTCGATTCCGGCACGCAGTCCTGCGGTCGATGGGAGGCCTCGTGGACAAGTGGGTGCCTCCCGGCGGAGTGGTCGGGACGATGAGCGTGCTCAGCACGTCCCATCGGCAGCGAATCGGCGATCTGCTGGCCGGGACCATCGTCATTCGCGACCCGGACCGCACGGCGCTTCCGCGCGGCATCTGGTTCCCGGTACCGGTCGGATTCGAG
>JANOEM010000619.1:0-2919 GCA_031413195.1 Actinomycetes bacterium | reverse complement strand
TGCCGAGATCGAGGCGGCCGAGGGACGAACCTTCGTCCATCCCTACGAAGGCCCGAAGACGGCGCTCGGCACTGCATCGGTAGGCATGGAGTTCATCGATCAGGTCGCCGCTGCAGGCGTGCACCTCGATGCGGTGATCGTGGCAGCAGGTGGTGGCGGGCTCACGGCCGGCGTCGCGTGCGCCGTGAAACTGATGAGCCCGAGCACCGCGGTGTACGTCGTAGAGCCCGTTGGAGCCGATTCGCTCAGCCGGAGCTTCGCGGCCGGATCACCGCAGGCGATCGATGCCGTGAGGACGATTGCCGATTCACTCGGCGCTCCCCGCTGCGAACCGTATTCGTTCGCCCTGAACCGTCGATTCGTCGACGAAGTGGTTCTCGTGACCGACGATCAGATCCGCGACGCGATGCGGCTGCTGCTCTACTCGGCGAAGCTTGCGGTGGAGCCGGCCGGGGCGGCCGCTCTCGCAGGTCTGATGCACCCATTGCGCTCACGCCTCGAAGGGCGGACCGTCGGCATCGTGGTCTGCGGCGCGAACATCGACGCAGAGACCTTCGCCAAGCAGATCGCCCATTAGGTTCGGCGATCAACACGAGAGTTCGAGTCGTCCCGCAACGACTCCGAGTTCATCGTTGTCGGCGACCGAAGCGGGTCGGTCAGGCCCCGGGCACGCTGCCGTTGACCCGATCGGTCGCGATTTGGCGCGCCATCACGTCGAGCGTGGCCCCGCGCAACGATCGCACGGTTCCGGCATAGGCCCGCCGATCGAGTGCAGCCAATTGGGAGGCTCGCGCGACGGCAATCTCGAGCACGTCGGCGGGGGGTGCCACGTCGTCGAGAAAGCCTGCGTCCACCGCTCCGCTGGCATCAGTGACCCGAGCGAGAGCCACGGCTTGCTGGAGATGCCTGCGGCTCAGCCGTTCGGCGGAAATGGTCATCGCCCAATCCGGCAGGACCATTCCGATCGCGACCTCGTTCAGGCCAATCTTGCAATCGATGTCAGCGCCGATTCTCACGTCGCAGCCGAGCAGCATCAGCGCCCCCGCAGCGAGCGCATGGCCGGTGCAGGCAGCGACGATCGGCACGCCGCTGCTGTAGAGGCGGTGCACCAGTGACCCGCCATCACACACCAGCGCGGAGATCGCTGCGAGGTCGCCGCCCCGCATCACGTTGAGGTCGAACCCGGCGGAGAACTTTCCCTCCCGGCCGTGCAAGACGAGCGCTGCCACTGCGCGATCCGATTCCGCCTGTTCAACGGCATCGAGCAATGCTTGGATCATCGTGGCCGACAGGGCGTTGGCCTTGCCGTCGTCGAGGTGCGCGATGAGCACGGCATCGCTTCGTTCGAGAGTCACGTGGGGATCTGTCATCGGCACAGACTAGAACCACGCGTCGTGCGTCGACCCAGACGACATCCGAGAAGAATGCTGCCAGACTGTTGCAAACCGAACTGGTGTTCGGCTAAATTATGCGACGCCATTGATCTTTTCGGACGTGTCATCAACCTCGGTCGACCGTCCCGGGTATTCGTCGGCGCCGCCCGCGAGGCCGTACTCCTCGCCGGTGACCGATGTTGCTGGCCAGATGGCAGCGAGATCACGCCGCGTTGACCGGAGCAACAGCGCGGACGGGTAGCGTCGGCCTCGAATGAGTGATTTCGCACACATCCACCACAACTGGCCAGCCGCAGCGTTCTTCGACCTCGACCGCACTCTGATCAGCGGGTCATCTGCGTTCGTGTTCGGCGTTTCGGCGTGGCGCGCCGACATGTTGCCGACGCTCCAATTCGGCAAGGATGCCGTCAGCGCGTTGGCGTTCAAGGTGCGCGGCGACCACGGTGGCGACATTGCCGACGGTGTACGCAAGCGCATCCTCGGCGCGGTCACGGGAATCAATCAAGACAGCCTGATCAGCCTCAACGAGTCCATCGTCCCGAAGCTGCTCGAACGAGTTCGGCCCGAATCCAAGGAGCTCCTCGAGCAGCACCGCCGGCAAGGACGCGCTACGTACATCGTCTCGGCCTCGCCGAAGGAGTTGGTCGAACCGCTCGCCAAGGCGTTGGGCATGACCGACGGAATCGGAACGGTGTCCGAGGTGGTCGACGGGATCTACACCGGCGAACTGGTCGGACCGTTCTGCTACGGAGAGGGCAAGGTCGAGGCGATCCGTCAGATCGCCGCCTGGGAGGGTTTCGATCTCAGCCAGTGCTACGCGTACTCGGATTCGATCAGCGATCTGCCGATGCTCGAGGCTGTCGGCCACCCGGTCGCGGTCAATCCGGACAACCGGCTCCACGACATCGCCCGCGCCCGCGGTTGGCCGATCGTGATCTTCGCCCGCCGAACCAAGGCGGTGATCCGAAGAACCACGGCAACTGTCGGAACAGCTGCACTCGCCGCCGGTTCGTTCGCAGCGGGGTGGCGAGTCTCCGGCCGACGTCGTTGAATGCCCGAACCAGGCCATGATGTCAGCTGTGACCGATTCGGCTTCACGGGTTTCAGCGAGCGACAAGCCCGCTCAGGACGAGGTCAACGACTTCTGCGCGTTGTTCGACCGTGAGGCCTCCGCGGTCTTTGCGTCGATCGGCCGCATCACGGCGGCCGATCGTTCGTTTGCCACTGATGTCCTCCGCGAGACCTTTGTCCAATGGGGCCAAGGACCCGCTTCCGGAGGACTTCTGCAGGGGGATCGAAAGGGATTGCTGCTCACTGCACATCGCCGGTATCTCGAAGATCCGCGCGCAGAACGCGGCACAGAACCGTCGACAACGACGTTCGATCACATGCCGAGCTGGACGGCCAACCGAAACGCGGTCGCGGTCGCGTCAATTCGTGGTTTGACTGCTCGCGAGCGAGTGGCTGTCAACCTGCACCTCGTCGAGAACGTCGCGCTGGACGAGATCGCCGAGCTTCTCGACCT
>JANOEM010000618.1:0-1656 GCA_031413195.1 Actinomycetes bacterium | reverse complement strand
GCCGCGCCGGTGCGCCGCTTGTATGCGCTGACCAGGGCGTCGGCAAGCACCTGAAGCAACGTGTCGACGGAAATCCCCTTGTCCGCTGCAAGCATGCGGACAGCTTCGGCCATGTCAAGACCACTCATGCGGTCGCCTCCTCTTCGATGGGTGAATCAAGTTCGTCAGACGGCCCGGGTGGCGGCTTGACGCCACCGGCAGCAACTTTGGACCGCTTCGGAGAGTTCTTCGCGACCCGCTTTGGGGTCGGCTTGGCGGCCGCCGATGTGGCCTTCTTGGCCGGTGACCCTGGCTTCTGGGCGATCTTTTCGCCCTTCTCCCACTGGAACACGGTCTTGGCCCGGTCGATCATGTCGATCGCAATGACCCGCTCGGTCAACTGCGCATCGTCGAGCCGGATCGTCGCAGTGGTCTCGTCGCTGGCGATCAGCACGCCCTGCACACGGCGGGCACCATCGACATTGGCTCGCAGACGGATGTTGACGGTCTTGCCGATCTCACGCCCGAAATGGGCCGCTGTGCGCAACGTGCGCTCGAGACCGGGACTACTGACCTCGAGGGTGTAGTGGCCCGCGATCGGATCGTGATGATCGAAATCCCTACCGACGAGGCGGGTGACCAGCGCGAGTTGGTCGAGCGTGACGCCACCATCGCTACCCGGAGGGGTGTCGACGGTGATCTTGAGGATTCCGCCGTTGAACTCGAGGTCATACAGATCGAGCTTGAGGTCGGACACGATGGGGGCAACGAGCGCGGAGATTGCCTCGGTCACGGTCTTGCTGCTCATCTGTCACCTCCTGTCGGTCGTTCTGTCAGTCGTCCTGTACGTCGCAGTTTTCGGTTCGGTTGCGATGTTGCGAACCTTGCCGATTTGAAACAAAAGGCGTGGGTCGAGACCCACGCCTGCGTCGTTGTGCGAACTTCGGGCGCTCCGACTATATCGGGCGGATAGGGTCGTTCGACGCCGCTACCCTGCGGTCGCGGGCTTGCTGAGCTCCACATCCGATCAGTATCCGAGGTCCCATCGTGTTGCGAATGTCGACGTTGTTCTTGCGTACTCTGCGCGAAGACCCCTCAGACGCCGAGGTTCCCAGTCATCGACTCCTGGTCCGCGGTGGCTACATCCGGCGCGCGGCCCCGGGTGGGTACACGTGGTTGCCACTCGGCTGGATCGTCTACCGCAACGTCGAACGCATCGTCCGCGAGGAAATGGACGCGGCCGGGTTCCAAGAGGTGCACTTCCCCGCGCTACTCCCCCGCGAGCCCTACGAGGCCAGCAACCGGTGGACCGAATACGGCGACAACCTGTTCCGGCTGCAGGACCGCCGTGGCAACGACTTCCTGCTCGCGCCGACGCACGAGGAGATGTTCACGCTGTTGGTGAAGGACTTGTACAGCAGCTACAAAGACCTCCCCCTGCACCTCTACCAGATCCAGACCAAGTACCGCGACGAGGCCAGGCCGCGCGCCGGGCTGCTGCGCGGTCGCGAGTTCGTGATGAAGGACTCGTACAGCTTCGACATCGACGACGAAGCCACCGCCTCGGCCACCGCCGCCGCCCCTTGCAGGGTCCAGTGCGTGTCGGTGGCAAAGAAGGCGTCGTCGATGCCCACCAAAGCGGCGCGGGCATCGACCACCGCCACAGCCTCGGCCCGC
>JANOEM010000617.1:0-3859 GCA_031413195.1 Actinomycetes bacterium | reverse complement strand
AACATCAGCGGCAGCCTCGTGATTCGCCCGCCGGCTTCGGCCCCGCTGACCCTTGGCGGATGGGGGCTGAGCGGCACGCTGAGGATGACGTTCTCCGGCATCACGTCATCGATCTCGATTGAGAACGGCGCTGTGACGATTCCCGGCTGGGGCACTGTCGGGGTGACGGCGCAGATCTCGGTGCCGGTCGCCAACGGTTCCTCCTTCCAGCTCGCCCTGCCGGCGGCCGGCCTGCGCCTCGGCGGCGGGGTGTCACCGTTCTTTGCCAGCGGCACGTTCCGACTGTCTTTCAACAACAACGTCGCCACCTTGTCGGCCACGAACCCGACGCTGTCGTGGAAGGACGGAAACACAACGCTCGCCAGCTTCGTCGGGCCGACTGTGACCATTCGTTCCGACGGCTTCGTCAGCGCATCGATGAACACCTTCTCGGCTGCCGCCGCAGGGTTCTCCTTCACCGTGCCGTCGCTCAGTCTGCGGATCGATCCACAGGGCCTGAACGCACGCCTTGCCCTCGGTGCCGGCAGCGTGACCATCCCTGGCCTCCCGGTGATCACCACACCGGCGATCGACATCGGTACGTCGTCCACTTTCAGCAAGACGCTGGTCGCCGACCGCCTCGACCTCGGGTTCCTCGCGCTCCACGGCACGCTCGTGTTCGAACGCCAACAGGGTGTGTTCCGACTTCAGTTCACGAACTCCTCGACCGGTGTGAAGCCGTTCCTGCGAATGATCGGGCTCGTCGACATCCCGCTTCCCACATTCACCGTCGCTTCCAATGGCACCTTCGTGGTGGATGCCGCATTCCCGGCGCTCGGACCTGACGCATTCAAGATCATCGGCGCCTCGATGCACCTCGAGAAGACCGGCGCGGCGCTGACCACGATGGCGGGGTCGGTGACGGGCGGCAGGCTACTGATCGGCACTGCAGAGCCGATCGTGCTCCCCAGCCTCGCGTTCGACGCGAACAGCCGCCTCGACAAGACGTTCACTGTTCCCAGCTGGGACCTCGGCCCGTTCCTCTCGGTCACGTCGGCCGACGTGCGGTTCCGTCAACTGTCAAGTGGCGTGTTGCGCTTGCAGCTCACCAACGAGCCGAGTGTCAGCATGTTCGCCGGGAGCACCTCGCTGAAGTTCAACGACCTGTTGATCGAGTCCGATGGCAACGTCTTCGAGGGTTCGATCACCGGCCGCCTCGCACTGTTCGGCACTCGCTTGGCCACGGCCACTTTCGATGTCACCAAGAGCGGTGACACGATCAAGGTAAACCTGCCGTCGAGCCGTAAGGCGCAACTCGATCTGGTCTTCCTGAAGGCCAATCTGTCGGGCTTCGCCAGGTCGGATGGGTCGTTCTCGTTCACCGGTTCGAGCAGCGTCTCGCTCGGCGTGTCCGGGTTCTCATTCAGCGGATCGACGTCCGTCAACGTCTCTTCGGCCGACGGCATCGGTGGTTCGTACGACGGTCGGGTGTGTATCGGTTTCTGCCTCACCACCGGCGGCACGCTGCGTAGCGACGGCCGGATCAAGGGCTTCTTCAAGTTCGACATCAACAACGACGGCGATCTCAACGACTTCGGCGACGTCAACGCCGACTGGCGGGTATACCTCGGGACTGGTGCGGTGCGAGTCGACATCAACAACGACGGCGACTACGACGATTTCGGCGATATCTCGATTGGCTCTGGCACTTCGGCCGACCAGACCGACCCGACGATGGCGCAGCCCCCGAACATCACCGTCAACGCCAACATCGGCACCGGCGGCAAGGTACGTGTGTACTACTCGACGCCGATCGCGACCGATAGCGGGACGACCCTCACCGTCACCTGTACCCCTGCATCGGGCAGCTCGTTCAGTCTTGGTGCGACCACCGTGTCGTGTTCAGCGACCGACAAGGGCAACAACACCCGGACCCGGACCTTCACGGTGACCGTGCAGGCGAATGCGACAGCCACCACGCCGACAGCCAACAACGGCGCGACCGTGACGGTCATTGCCACAGGCTTCCTCCCGGGATCGATCGCGTTCGGAAGAGTGCAGAGCGAACCCATCTACCTCGGCGTGTTCACGGCTGATGCGAACGGCAACGTCACTCTCGACGTCGTGATTCCAGAGGGACTTCCGGCCGGTGAACACGACATCATCATCGAGGGCTTTTCGCCAAACGGCGCGGTGTACCAGTTCGTCCAGCCGATCATGGTCGGCGACCCGGCGCAAGTCCCGGCACCTGCCCCAGAGCCCGTCCCAGCACCGGCCCCAGCACCGGCCCCTCCGCCGAACATGACCCCAGGCGTGTTGCCCGTCACGGGCAGCGACGGGGGAGCGCTGCCCCTGCTGCCCTTGGGTGCACTCGCCATTGCGCTGGGTATCAGCATGCTCTGGTGGCGGCGTCGGTTGTACGAACAGACGACCGCCTGACGAATCGCCGCCACCGCCACCGCCACCGCCACCGCCACCGCCACCGCCACCGCCACCGGCACCGCCCAGCCTGCGGCGGCCCAGTGAGACAAACCGCTCCCATGGTTGTGGTGTGTTCCAACTGCTGCGACGAAAATGGACCAAGGGCGTGAAATGCCCCGCAGCACTTCGGCCTACGGGCAGGCGCAGGGGATTGCCAGGCAGCGCGGGCAGCCCTTGGAGTACCGATCGACCGCCTCGGTGAGATCGATGTTCATCTGATTCGCCAGCGAAGCGACCCAGGCCAGCACATCGCCGAACTCGTGGATCTGTTGCTCGGTCGTTCCCTTGCGGACCGCCTGGGCCAGCTCACCGATTTCCTCCGCCAACCAGGCAACGGTGCTGGGAACCCCACGTATCCGGTCGCGTCCGCCGTAGGTGTGCTCGATCACGTCTTGGAGGTCGGCCAGGTTCATGCTTTGGCCGCCTCGCTGATGGTCCCGATTGTGCGCACGATCACGGTTGATTCGGCGGCCACCGTCAACTCGCCATTGGTGATCGTTGCAGCGCCTTCGCTGCTTTCATGCTCGACCCCGACTGACGCGGCGACCGTCATGGCATGAGCCGTCGTGCCCAGGTTGGCAACGATCGTCAGGTCGCCGCGTCGCAGGATGAGGGAGCAGTCGGTCCGAGCCACGATCACCATTTGTTCCGACCACAGCTGCGGCAATCGTTTGCGCAGTGCGACCATCGTTTGGTATCGATGCCAGGTACTGGATGGGTCGTCGAGCTGTGCCCCGACGGTCAGCGTGGCGGGCAGCGGTTCGGTCTGTAGCCACGCGGCGTCGGCAGATGTGAAGCCGTTGTGATCTCCTGGTTGCCAGGGCACGGGACCGCGAGTGACATCTCGGCCGGCCGCGCCGTGGTTGCGGGTGCTGATCGGATCTTCGTCGTGTCCGATCACCACGGCGTTCGGAAGCCCGAGTTCTTCGCCCTGGTACAAGAAGGTGATGCCATCGAGCGCGACCATCAGCGTCATCACGGCCAGAGCGCGGTCCACCCCGCGGGCCCCGCCACCGAATCGGGTCACCACTCGCGGCTGGTCGTGATTCGAGAGTGCCCACGCGGCCCCGCCGTTGGCAGCGAGATCGAAACGGAGCAGATCGGCAATGATCGACTCCGCGTCCCACGTCATCGAGCTCGTCCTCAACACGAACCCTCCGTCGAGGCCGTCACGGGCTCCGACGTACTCGCCGAAACGGGAGATGTTGCTGGAGTCCATCTCGCCGAGCAGCACGACACCGAATGGAGCGACCTCCTCCCGCCAACGCCGGTAGATGCCGATGTCACTTTGGTCGGTGACCCGATCGCTCTTAGTTGGGGCGAATATCATATCGGAATTGACAGTATTGCGGCTGCGGGTTCGACGGGCACCAACGTCCCGAATGGCCGACCGATCACC
>JANOEM010000616.1:0-8352 GCA_031413195.1 Actinomycetes bacterium | reverse complement strand
GGGTATCGAGCACGGCTTCCACAAGCTCGCGTTCGTCGGCTGGGAGGAGGCTGCCGCGCTGGTCCAGGTAGTCCTCGGCGATGCCGCCGTCATAGAGCACGAAGTCGACGATCGCCGGGCTCCCTATTAGGGATTGGATCTGCTCGATCAGGTTCGGATCGTCGGGGTCGCATGCGGACATGGCGGTGCCGACAAGCCCGCTGCGACGATGCTGCGCGCTGGCGAACTGACCGAGCTTGAAACGCAACAGCCGCGTCCGCGCCGCGAGCGGGATCTTCGGCTCGCGACTGCAACACGCCTTGAACTTGCGGCCGGACCCGCATGGGCACGAATCGTTTCGGCCGACGCCACGCCACGGCGCCTCGAACTCTCGACGAACGTCCTCCAGAAATCCGATCGTTCCCTCGTCGGCCACCAGGCCGGGATGCCGGAGCAGTCTCAGCGCGCGTGACAGATCACCTCGATCGACGACGTAATTGACAAGCGCCAACGCAGACCCTGCGTCGTCGGGATCATCACGCAGGGCGCCCTCGAACCATTGCTCGGCTTCGAGAGCGTTGCCACGCCGTTCGGCCTCGACACCCAAAAGGTGCTGCGGGCCGGCGCGGCGGGGCCCCTGAACGCCGATCAGCAGTTGATGTGCAAAGCGCACCAGCCGCTCGTCGCCGGTGGTCGACTCGTGCAGCACGAACGCCGCGAATGCCTCGGACACGGCGCCATGCGCCAATGCCTCCCCCACCGCGCGAATGTCGGGCTCTGTTTCGTCGAACACCTCATAGGCCTGACGAACCTGCTCGAACGACTCGGCACAGCATGCATCGAAGTCGAAGCGCTCGACGAGCTGCTCTTGTCGACGATCGTTGAAGCGGTCGGCGAAGGTGCGCCACGGACGCCCCCTCCTTCCGAAGGAGAAGCCGCGTTGCTCGAGACCAGCCGCATCGAGCAACTCGCCCAGCGGACGAACGGGCCGGTGGAATGTCTCTGGCGCGTTCGTGATCGCGTCGAGGATGAGTGGGACCGCCTCCTCCCCTTCGTCATCGGCGAACCGCGATTCAACCGCGGCACGCAGCGCGTTGACCTCGGCAACGTCATCGCCCAGCACATCGGCCAGTTCGACGCACAGCCCCGCCTCGGTCAATCGGAACGCGACTACATCGCCGGCGACGAAGCCGTCGAGCCAGCCGTCGGGGCCCGACAGCGTGCTGTCATCAAAGCCGGGCCGAGGCACCAGGGACGACATTCGATGCAGCCGACCGCCGCCCGCAAGGGCGAACTCGTCGTGCTGGTTCCAATCGATGATCACCAGATCAGGACAGAGGTTCACCTTGCCCTCAGCGAGTTCACCAGCCGTCACCCGATGGGTCAAGACCATGCCATCGAGCAAGCGGTCGGTGCGCGCAATCACGTTCTCGGGAGTACTCCAAACATCGTCAGTGTCGAGGATCTCGTCGAGAAGAGCCTCACCGAGGGCATCCTCGTCGGCGCCGTACTCACGAAGCTCGTCCAAGAGGTTCTGCTCGTCCAGGCATCGGACTATTTCGTCGACCGGCATCGGCCCAGACTCGAGCATCGCCATGACTGATTCGACCAGCGGGCTCGCAACATCATCGTCGTTCACGCCGAGGCACGATAGCGCGAAGCGAAATCACGTCCGCTGCACGACTTCGCTGTCGCCGTGGCGCCCCCTGTTATCTCAACCGAGGCGCCACGCTGTCGTAAGCCCGTACTCTCCAGTTGGTGGTTGGTGGGCTTGACCCGCAGCACCCTCCCGGTGCGTCATCCGGCGCGTCATCCGGCGTCACCCGGCGTCAGCCACGGCGGCGTGTCGGAAGACGCCGTCGGGGCCGTACACGGGCCCGCGGTGCTCGGCTGCCCACAGCTGGTTCGCCGAGGCAAGGAAGCCCGGGTTGGAGCGGAGTAGC
Organism: Actinomycetes bacterium; assembly: GCA_031413195.1. Lineage (GTDB taxonomy): Bacteria > Actinomycetota > Acidimicrobiia > Acidimicrobiales > Ilumatobacteraceae > WLMZ01. The sequence goes on along the minus strand of JANOEM010000616.1, from coordinate 6,430 downwards.
TGGACCATGTCCATGTAGTTGGGGTGACGGAAGTGTGCCGTCAGCGAGTCGGCATCGGTCCACAGTTCGTACACCTGGATGTGGGCCGGCTCGGCCGGATCGGGTGCGAAGCAATACGCCTGACATCCGGGTTCGTCGCGGGTGACGTGCTGCACTCGGGCGGAGGCCGCGACCGCGGCATCGCGATCAGCTTGCGTGGCGAAAGAGAGCGTCGCGGTGACGATGATCATGGGTAGCTCGCAACATCCACATCGTCCACGCCGAGGCACGATAGCGCCACGTTGAATCCGCTGCCCGGAACTCGGACGTCCGAGAAGGATTCTTCGGTGTAGCGGTACGAAAACGGCGTCGCGTCGGCCCAGTACTGTTGGACCACCAGCCCGCCGAAATTGGAGGTCGCGCCAGATGGGGATGGGCTCAATGACGACTGACTACCTCGTGGTGGGCGCGGGCGCGATGGGCATGGCCTTCACTGACGCTCTCATCGACCACGCCGACGTCCACGTCACGCTCGTCGATCGCCGTCATTCGTCGGGTGGCCACTGGCACGACGCGTATCCGTTCGTCCAGCTCCACCAGGCATCAGTGTTCTACGGCGTCGGGTCCACGGTGCTCGGTGCTGGCGCAGTGCAGCAGGACGGTCCGGAGTCAGGGCTTCAGGAGCGGGCGCGACGTTCTGAGATTCAGCACTACTACGACTCGATCCTGTACCGCCGCTTCATCGGTTCTGGCCGCGTCACCTTTCTCGGTGGGAGCGAATATCACACCGACGGCACCTCTCATCTCATCACGTCTCGGGTTTCGGGTGTGACCACTCGCGTCGGAGTACGACGCCGCGTCGTCGATGCCGCGTACTTGTCACCGACGATCCCGGCCGCGACACCGCCGCCGTTCGGAGTCGCCGAAGGGGTGCGCGTCGTCGCGATCAACGAGCTCGCCAGGTTGGAGGAAACGCCGAGTAGCTACGTGATCGTCGGATCCGGAAAAACTGCCACGGATGGCATCGTCTGGTTGTTGACGAACGGCGTGCAACCGGACCGGATCGTATGGGTCCGCCCGCGCGAGCCGTGGATGCTCAATCGCGCGGTGGTCCAGCCCAACCCGGTCGTCGCCCTCAGGCTTGCCACGGACACCATGACAGCGGCTGCCGCAGCGGACTCACTCGACGATCTGTTCGTGCGTCTCGAGGCCGCCGGTGTCATGTTTCGAATCGACGCCAGCCGCCTTCCCACGATGGCGAAGACACCGACCCTCGGAAGTTGGGAGCTCGATCTGCTCCGCACCATTGAGCACGTCATTCGGCTCGGACACGTCAAGCATGTGTCGACAGGCGAGATCGTCCTCGACAACGGGGTCGTTCCGCTGGCGCCGGGCGCGCTCATCGTGCACTGCGCAGCTTCGGGTCTGCAGTATCCCCCGCTCGTTCCAGTCTGGAGCCCGGACAAGATCCGGCTGCAGACGATCCGCGCCGGCTTCCCCTGCTTCTGCGCGGCCCTCGCCGGGTTCGTGGAAGCAACCCGCGACGACGACCGCGAGCGCAATCGGCTGTGTCCCCCCAACACCCTTCCGGACAGCCCGGCGATCTGGGCGCAGATGCAGGTTCGCGGCACCCTGGCGACGCGCGCCTACGGCGCCGAGCCGGATATCGCAGCTTGGGCCAACCAATGCACCCTCAATCCAGCGCGCATCACCCAGCCTCAACGCGACGAACCCGCAGTGCGCGCGGCGGCGGCAGAACTGAGTGACGTTGCCGAGCGCGGACTCGCTCGACTCGCAGACCTCGCGGGCCTCACCACCCTCGTCTCCGAGTCGTGACCCAGGCACTCGCGGTCGCAGGATGTCGGGAATCGATGGGTACTGTTCCGCGATGCGCCTCGATCAGCCTCGAATCGAACCGACCACCTCCGCCGATTGGGACGATGACTCCCGACCCCTGCTCGAAGCCATCGAGCGCAACAACGGCTCGGTCATCAACATCTTCCGCACGCTTGCCCGCCATCCCAAGCTGCTCAAGCGCTGGTCGGTGTTCGGCAACCATGTCCTGTACGGGTCGACGCTGCCGGCGCGCGAGCGCGAGCTGATCATCCTGCGCACCGGTTACCTGTGTGGATCGGGGTACGAATGGGCGCAGCACGTTGCGATCGCGCGCCGGTCCGGTGTGTCGGATGCCGAGATCGAACATCTCGTCGAAGGACCGGATGCCACGAACTGGAATGCGGATGACCGCCTGCTGCTCCAGGCCGCGGATGAGCTCGTCAGTGACAAGTTCATCAGCGGGCCCACATGGGAGGCACTCGCCGGACGATGGAACCAACAGCAACTGATGGACATCGTGTTCACGGTCGGTCAGTACACCCTGGTTTCGATGGCGCTGAACACATTCGGGGTCCAGATCGAAGAGGGCACCGACAAGTTTCCGGCAAAGCTCTTCTCGAACGGCACCTTTCCTTCGTGAGCAACGGTTCCGAGCCCGTCGACGAGCCGATCCTGTCTCCCGAGTCTGGTGGTGTTGCTCCCGGACGCGGCCGACTTGTCGGTCGCCGGATCGTGGTGGTCGGTGCTGGAACTCGACCGACCGATGATCCCGACCCGCCGATCGGGAACGGTCGCGCCATGGCCGTGCTCGCCGCGCGGGAAGGCGCCTTCGTTGCGTGCGTCGATGTCAACCGACAGGCAGCCGAACGAACTGCCGAATTGATTGTCGCTGACGGCGGGAGGGCCACGGTGATCGAAGCCGATGTGAGCTACGCCGATTCGTGTGAGCGCTTGATCGACGAATCAGTGTCCGCGCTCGGCGGCATCGACGGCGTGGTCGCCAACATCGGGATCGCTCTCGGCGGTGGCCTTGCCGGCACATCCGCCGAGCAGTGGGACGCCGTGTTCGACGTCAACGTGCGGGCCCACTTTCTCATCGCCCGCGCGGCTCTGCCCCGGATGACCGAGTCAGGATCGATCGTCTTCGTGAGCTCGATCGCCGGTCTCAAACCAGGCAGCCGTCTGCCCGCGTACGACTCGTCGAAGGCAGCGCTGTTCGGGCTCTGCCGTCATGTCGCGCTCGAAGGCTCGCGGCGTGGGGTGCGCGCCAATGTGATCGTGCCGGGTTTGGTCGACACGCCCCTCGGTCGCCTCGCAACGGCAGGCCGTCCGTCGCGTGGCAGGACCCGCGTTCCCCTGGGACGCCAAGCCACCGCTTGGGACATTGCCTATGCGACCGTGTTCCTGCTCAGCGGCGAGTCGAGCTACATCACGGCACAATCGATCGTGGTCGACGGAGGCCTCAGCCAGCTGTCGTAGCGGGAAACGGCCGTGATCCCAAGAGACCTACGATGGCGGACATGGCCAACCACCAGACGTTCCGGATGGGCAGACTCGACCACGTCCACATCCGGGTGCCCGACAGGGCCGAGGCGGCCGAGTGGTATTCGAAGCACCTTGGGTTCGAGCCAGTCGCACAGTACGAGTTTTGGGCGACCGGCTTCGAAGGCGGCCCGCTTCAGATCTCCGCCGATGGCGGCAGAACGATGCTAGCGCTCTTCGAAGCCGGCGAAGGGCACCCGATGGTCGCTCAGACGACCGGCGTGGCGTTCAGCGTCGATGCCGAGACCTTCATCTCATTCGCACGTTCGCTACCCGGTGAGATCCGCGCATCCTCGGGTCGACCGCTCGTGCCTGACGACGTGATCGACTTCGACATGTGTTGGGCGTTCGAATTCGCCGATCCTTGGGGCAATCAGTACGAGCTCAACTGCTACGCGTACGCCAGGCTCAAGTCAGAGCTCATCGAGCCCGACGCGATCACAGCAGTCCGCTACTGGCCGCGCGAGCTGTATGACAAGCACGTCACGACCAGTTGAAGCTGCGCTCACGCGCAGGGTCAACTCTACTTCTGCAGCGTGGTCGTGTACTCGACACCGTCGAACGAGACTGCATCTGGCAGCAGTGCCGCGTGCGCAGTCTTGTCGCCTTTGAGGATGTCGAGCAGAAACGCAGTCGTGAGGTGTGCAGACAGGTCCTCGACACGCGGTCCGCCAGCAATCACGTCGTAGCCACAGCAGAAGATGAACATCAAGTGCGTCCCACCGTCGAACTCGGCCAGAGTCTTGTTGGCGCTGCCGATCTGGTCGAAGGCCCACTGCGCGTTGTACTCGGGTGAGACGACCTCGTCTGCGGCGCCCTGCAGGATCAGTGTCGGAACCTGCACGGCGGACATTCCTTCGTCACCGAAGGCGTGCAGTTCGCCGCCGGGAGCCATCGCGACAAGGGCGTCGACCCGACTGTCCCATAGTGACGGGAGGGGGTCTCCTTGAGACGCATCGACGCCATGCTTCGCCGCAAGGACATCGCGTTGTCCGACGAACTGGCACGTCTCCAGAGCGAGCGGATCTTCCATCTTGTCGAGACACCATGCTTCAAGCGCTGAGAAGTCGACCCTCGCTCCGCCGGCCTGAAACGTTGTTGTTCCACCCGTCGAATGGCCGAACACGGCAATCTGTTCGGTGTCGATCAGCCCGGCGAGAGCTCCGTCCGGGGCGGTCAGCAGGTCTGCATACGCAATCTCGCGCACGACGTCGTGGGGACGATCGTAGAGCAGTGCGGTCGTCGCCCCGGCGGCATCCAGGAACTTGTCACCATGGTCGGCGCCGACCACGACGAACCCGTACGAAGCGAGGTGTACGGCCAGCGGCGTATACACGCCTGCGGGACCGCCCAATCCTGGGGAAAGGACGAGGAGCGGAAATGGACCTGCGGCGAGTTCCGGCGGAGCATCCACCAAAGCGCCTTGAACCGCCGCCGAGCCATCCGCGGCCGGTGCCCCTGTCGTGGTGGTGCCACCACTGACGTGCTGAGCGAGCGCCGGGTACCACATCGTGATCGGGACGGGCCGGCCCTCACCGTCATCCGGGAGCGTGGACTGGCGTGCACCGACCCAGAACGGCCCCTGTTCGGCATAGTCCTGCAGCGGTACCGGTGGCACGGCAGCGGTGGAAGTCGTCGCTGCGCTCGTACTGCTTGCCGCATCAGTGGTCGTACTTGCCGAAGCAATGGTCGTCGCCGCGGCCGCGGCCGTGCTCGAAGTTGCCGTCGGCGTCGGCGTCGGCGTCGGTGTCGGCGACGGCCCATCCGCCGTCTCCGCAGAACTGCACGCAGCGGCGACGAACGCGAACGCGCACAGACCAACGACTGCTTGCATCGGCAGGGTCCTCACTGTGGCACACCGACGCACGGCGACTCCTTCCCGTGCACCGGCGACGCGGCGCCCTCAGCTCTCCTTGGCCGGCGACTTGAGCATGCCGGCGATGAGACCCCAGAGTCGATGGTTCGGCTCCGACGGTGCGTTGCCGGGAAACATCAAGTCGAAGTAGGTCGAATAGATCCAGTGTCCGATCAGTTGCGCCGGCCAGAGATGGGTGTGCAGACCTGCCCGGTTCATGGGGTACGGCACGTCGTAGGCCCACCCGGCGATGATCATCGCGGCCTCCAGCGCACCGTCTTCGGAGTCATAGGTGGTGTTGTTGCCGGCGATGTAGACGCCGGTCGGTTTCTGGGTGGCATATGAGCGGGTCTTGCCGGGAGCCTGGGCGTTGTAGAGCGCCTTACGCGCCGGCGACACCACACTCGGCGCGAAATGACCGTGCGTCCAGGCCTGCGCATAGTGCCACGTTTCCGGGTTCGGCACCGGCGGGGTCTCGGGACCATATTGCGGGTTGGTCTGCTGGGCCAGGTAGGCAGCCTCGGGGTCATTCGCCCAGGTCGGGATGTAGCCGTACATCGTGTTGTACAGGCCCTTCGCCGCCGGGTTCTGGAGCAGATTCTCCTGGATATAGGTCGTATAGGTGCCGAACAGGTCGTAGTACGGGTACTCAGTCTGTGGCGCGTAGTAGGCGGTGAACTGCAGCACCTCCTGTTCGAAGCCGGTCTGCCCATCGGTGTTGCGCAGATGTGGCGACAGAACCGTCGGGTCCTCATGAATGACGCAGTATCCGGGCTGAAGCTCCCACAACGACTTGTCGAGGTATTGCTTGAGGTGGTCGTTCCAGTAGACGTTGTCGGCGAGTAGGTCTGCGCACACGTTCATGTCGACCGTCAGAAAGACCTTGTCGAACACATCTTGACCGCCTGCTGTCGGTGCACCGGGCTACTGGCTCAACGCCACCGCCTACCGCTCGATGGCCAAGATGAAGGCGATCAACCCGAAGGTGATGGCGCTTCGCGAGCGGCTCAAGGACAAGCCGCAGGAGATGCAGCAGGAGATGATGCGCATCTACCGCGAAGAAAAGGTCAACCCGCTCGGCGGCTGCCTGCCGATCTTTGCGCAGATGCCGTTCTTCATTGCGCTGTACTGGGTGCTGCTGTCGAGCGTGGAAATGCGCAACGCGCCGTGGATCCTGTGGATTCACGACCTGTCGGCGCCAGACCCGTTCTTCATCCT
>JANOEM010000615.1:0-2355 GCA_031413195.1 Actinomycetes bacterium | reverse complement strand
GGTGGTGCTGATCGGAGCCTCGTGTTCGTTCCTCTCACCGATCGGCTACCAGACGAACCTGATGGTCTACAGCCTCGGCGGATACAAGTTCAGTGACTTCGCCCGACTCGGCGCGCCCTTGACCCTCATCACCGCTGTTGTCACACTGGCAGTCCTACCGATCATGATGCCTCTCAGATGACCGCCACCCTCCCCGTTTGGATTGAGCGATGACCCTGCCCGACAACGTCACGTGGCACAAGAACACCGTGACTCGCGACGAGCGCTGGCGGCAGGTCGGCATGGTTGGCGCCACCGTCTGGTTCACGGGTCTTTCCGGGTCGGGCAAGTCGACCTTTGCCAACGCCCTCGGGCAGCACCTATGCCAGGACGGCATCGCCCATTACGTGCTCGACGGCGACAACCTGCGCCACGGTCTGAACGCCGACCTCGGCTTCAGCGAAGTGGACCGCACCGAGAACGTCCGACGTGTCGGCGAAGTGGCACACCTGTTCGCCGATGCAGGCCTGGTCACGCTGGTGCCCCTGATCAGTCCCTACCGGGCCGGTCGGGACCGGGCCCGAGCTGCTCACGAAGCCGATGGACTGATCTTCATCGAAGTGTTCGTCGATGCAACGGTCGAAGTCTGCGAACAGCGCGACCCCAAAGGTCTCTACGCCAAACTGCGCTCAGGTGAGCTCACCGGCCTAACGGGGGTGGACGCTCCATACGAGCCACCGCTCGCTCCGGAGTTCCGCCTCACCCCTGAAAAGGGTGAGGCATCCGAGCAGACTGCGCCGATCTTCGAGGCCTTGCAACGCAAGGGGATCGCGTTCAGCTAATGGCACCGCGAAACTCGAGAGTGACGCTCGAACCGATCTGACCAGACAGCGATGCGGAGCGTCTATCGGGCGGAGCCGACGGCCCGCTCGATGATGCCGTTCACCAAGTCGACAGCTTCTCCGACGGCTGCCAGCACCGTGTCGTTGACGATGTCCTCGCACGCGTTCGCGCATAGGCCGCGCCATCCGTCATGGGCGACGACGGTCGGGGGCCACTCGTGGCGTTGGCGGTAGGCGAACAGGCGTGGACCGATCGTAGCGATCGCTGCGTAGTCCAGATCCTCCACGGCAGCGAGGCCGAGCGTCGTGCTCGTTGACGCGTTGGCGGATCGCCCCGCCACCTTTCGCCACGCCGTGCGGGACAATCTGCAGGACGACGGTGGACGCGACGGTGTAGTGCAGCCGGCCAGGTGCGACCGATCGGCGGGCCGCTGCGTCGTCGATCGCACGGCGCAGCGCCGCCGACGTCGTTGGTGCTGGTGCTGGTGCTGGCGTCATCCAGCGGAGCCAATCTCGTGGAGGAGTGTGTCGGCGGCGGAGCGGCGTAGCAGTCCTTCGTCGGCGGCGCGGCGTGCTGCGTCGGCGAGCCGTTCAGGCATGACGGATCCGATCGAGTCTCTGATGGCGCGTTCTACGGTGATCGACGGGACGCCGTCGTAGTCGGTGAGGTCTGCTGAGTCGGTTCGGGAGTGGACGAGGCGGATGTGGGCAGGCAGGTCACGCCGGACGCGCCGTGGGGTTCCTACCGTGATGTGTCGCGGGTTGACGAGGGCGAGCTCGTGGAACGCGAGAACGCTGTTTCCGACCAAGTGGGCATCGTCGCCGACCCGTAGGACCGCCTCCGCGTACGCGGCGTGGTCTCCGCCGTCGATCCCGTCGACCCGGTACAGGCCGCGGGCGATGTTGGTCATGCCGCCCCGCGAGGCGAGCTTGCGGACTTCGACGGGTGGGACGCCTGCGGCTTGGGCGAGCGCGGTCGTGACGTAGCCGTGGTGTTCATCGGCGACCTTGTACAACACCGTCCGATAGCCGGAGTTCGCGCCCACTTCGATCACGGCGGCCCGGTCGATGATGTCGCGTGTGGCGGCTTCGATCGCCGGGCCGAGGGCGGAGAGGTCGATCTGCGCGAAGGCTTCGGTGGCGATGGCGTCGATGCGCGGGGCGAGCTCGGCGGTGATCTCGGCGGTGATCTCGGCGGTGATTGACCCTCGTTCAACCAACTTCGGCTAGACACCCCAGGGGCACCTGGGGGCGCATGGTCTCAGGCGGGGACGTAGTTGGCGATCGCCTCGGCCAGGAACTGGTGGCCGGCATCCGACGGGCTCTCGCTATCGGTTCCGAGCAGATCCGGTTGTCCTGCGAACCACCCCTGTGTGGCCGGGTCGACGAACGTGGCCTCGTATTCAGTTGCGACGATGCCCAGGATCTCGGTCACGCTCGCAACCTCGCGAGCATCGTCGGTCGGCAACCCGACAGGCCCGATCACGATCAACGGGACCGTCGGCAGCAGGTTGCGGATCTGTTGAAATGTGGC
>JANOEM010000614.1:0-1525 GCA_031413195.1 Actinomycetes bacterium | reverse complement strand
GGCCCTTGATCCAGCACACGCCAATGCCGCCGGCGCCGAACCGATGCTATCGGTGCGCTGGGCGCTCGCCGCCCTTTCGTGTCGGCGCCAGGTAGCGAGCACCAAACCGGGCGTGGTATTCGCACGAGCCCGCTGCATCAGACGTTGGCCGGCAAACGCGCCGTGTTCGGCTCGCGCGGTGGTTGGGAGCGCCCGAACTGGTTTGCCCCGACCGGAGTCGAAGCTGTCGATCGCCCGTCGTTCGGCAGGCCGAACTGGTTCGATCACGTCGGCAGCGCTCACCACGCGGTGCGCACGGGTGTCGGCCTGATCGACCAGACCTCATTCGCGAAGTTCGAGATCACCGGGCCTGGGGCCCTTTCGGCGGTGCAATGGTTGTCGGTCGCGAACATGGATAAGTCGATCGGAACAGTGACCTACACCCAGCTCTGCAACGAACTCGGTGGCATCGAATGCGATCTGACGATGGTCCGCACCGCCCTCGACTCGTGGTATGTCGTCACGGGTTCTGCGTTCGGGGCTCATGACATGGGATGGATCCGCTCGAACTCACCGACCGATGGCTCGGTCGTGATCCGTGACCTGACCTCCGCCCGAGCCGTGATCAACATCTGCGGGCCAAGGTCCCGCGAGGTGCTGCAGTCCGTCTGTGAGGATGAACTGTCCCCGGCGGCATTTCGATACGGCCGGGCCAAGGAACTCACGATCGGCTCGGCACCGGTGCTTGCGATCCGGATCGGGTACGTCGGCGAGTTGGGATGGGAGCTCCACATCCCGACCGAGTACGCCTCACACGTATACGAACAGCTCGATCAGGCCGGTCAACCGTTCGGGATCATCGACGTCGGCTACCGAACAATCGACACGATGCGGATGGAGAAGGGATATCTCTACTGGTCCACCGACATCACGCCCGACACCACTCCATGGGAAGCGAATCTGGACTGGCGCGTCGATCTCGACAAGGGCGACTTCTGCGGCCGCACAGCGCTGGTCGCGCAGCGCGATGCGGGCGTCACCCGCAAGCTCTGCGTCTTCACTCTCGAATCGATGGCGTACCCGGTCGGCGGTGAAGCGATCATTGCCGACGGCGAAGTGGTCGGCTTCACAACCAGCGCGAACTTCGGTCATACAGTCGGCAAGCCGATCGCGTACGGATACCTACCGATTCATCTTTGCGATCGGACCGACTTCGTGGTCGAGGTCTATGGCGAGCAGATCGCCGCGACCAGAAGCAACGGCGCCTTGTACGACCCGACCAACACTCGGCTCCGGTCCTGACATGAGCAGTGACGCCGAACTTGACGGTGAACCCGACATCGGTCGTTACCTCGCGCGAGTTCCGCTTCTTGCGGACGCGGTGCCGGCCGCTGCTCGGCGACTCGGCGGGCTGACCAACTTGAACTACCTCGTCAGTCACGAGGGCGGGCGATTTGTGCTGCGCATCCCAGGCGCCGGCACGAGTGAGTACATCGATCGCGAGGCCGAGGGCGTCGCCGCCCGGGCAGCCGCTGACGCGGGCGTG
>JANOEM010000613.1:0-2825 GCA_031413195.1 Actinomycetes bacterium | reverse complement strand
TCGGCGTCCAGCATGCCGAGCTCGAGATCGGCGTCCGTGACAGCAGGTTTGGCGCCGCCGCGGCCGTAGCAGGCTGGTCCAGGATCGGCGCCCGCAGATTCGGGCCCTACCTTGAGCAACCCGAGGTCATCGACCCGGGCTTGGCTGCCGCCGCCCGCACCGATCTCGACCAGATCGATCGACGGCACCGAAACCGGGAAGCCCGAACCCTTCTTGAACCGATAGATGCGCGCGACCTCGAACGTGTTCGTCAATTCCGGCTCACCGTCGACGATGAGGCACGACTTGGCGGTCGTGCCACCCATGTCGAAGCACAGCAATCGATCCTCGCCGAGACGGCGGGCGAACCAACTGCCGGCCAGCGCGCCTGCCGCCGGGCCTGACTCGACGAGCCGGATCGGTGACTTCGCGGCGTCATCAGCGGAGACGACCCCACCGTTGGAAAGCATCATCAGCACGGAACCGCCGAAGCCCTCGCCGGCGAGCCACTTCTGCAACTCGTCGAGGTACGGCCCGATGACCGGCATCGTTGCGGCATTACACGCGGTGGTGATCATCCGTGGGTACTCACGGATCTGGGGCGAGATCTCGGACGAGATACACACCGGCACACCGAGTTCGCGACGGAGGTGATCGGCGATCACCCGTTCGTTGGCGGGGTTGGCGTAGGAGTTGATCAAGCAGATGCCAACGGCTTCGACCTGAGCGGCGCGCAACTGTTCGGTGATCGCGGCCAGACCCGCCGCATCGGGCGCGTGCTCGACGACACCGTGGGGGTTGGTTCTTTCGCCGATCTCGACGACGCGGCCCCGCGGTACCGGTGGAGCCGGGAACTCGATCTGCAAGTCGTACATGTCATAGCGGTGCTCGTTGCGAATCTCAAGCGTGTCGCCGAAGCCGGTGGTGGTGACGACACCGGCTCTGCCGATCTTGCCCTCGATCAGCGCGTTGGTGATCAGTGTGGTCGCGTGCACGATCGGCGCTGTGATGTCGACGGGGCGCACTCCAGCCTTGCCGAGCAGCGAACGAACTCCGGTCCGGACGCCGTCGAGCGGAGCGGCGGGGGTGGTCAGCGTTTTGTCGACTACCACCCGTCCGCTGGCCGCATCCAGGAGGACGACATCGGTGAACGTGCCGCCGATATCGACAGCAAGCCTCCAGTCGTGACGGCCCGAATTCATCTCGGTGCTCATGTCGTTGTCCGGGGAGTCCGAGGTGGGGCGAACACGTCCAGGATCCACACCTCACCGAGCTCGTCATCACCGATGAACAGACTGTCACCGTGCCAGACGTTGGTCGCGGCGAGATAGACATCGCCTGCGTTGAGGACCCGACGGGTCTGATCGTCGGGGTCGCCGATGCGGAAGTCGAGCGCCCCGCGCATGATCACGCCCAGCTGTTCGTTCGCCTCGTGGTTGTGCAGAACGCTGCCCTCGGCACCGCTGGTGATCCGCCAGAACCACAGTTCGAGGTTGTCGCCGACGATCGTACGGCGCCGAAATCCGGGGCGGTCAGTTTCTTCGAATGCTTCGTCGTCGAAGAAGTAGCAGTAGTTCGAATCGGTGAGGTTGCTCACAGCAATTGCTCCACCATCCGCCGTTCGACATCGTCGAGGTGAGCGACAACGGCAGCAACCGCCTTGCGTGTGTGCCCCTTGACCAGTGCATCGGCGATCGCCTGGTGGGCCTCGGTCGAGGAGGTGATGATCAAGTTGACCTCGGCTCTGTTGACCTCCGCATAGAGCAACGAGGCGAACTCGCCGCTCCCGAACAACGAGGCGAGTGCCTTGGCGTGCACCTCGTTGAGCAACGGGTTACCGCAGGCCCGAGCGAGCGCGCCGTGGAACTGCTGGTCGATCTCGCGGAACTCCTGGAGATCCTTGGTGACTCGGGCGGCGATGGCAGCGATCTCAGCCCGTTGTTCGTTCGTGGCCCGTTTGGTCGCGAGTTCGACGATCGCCGGTTCGATCACCTGACGTACCTCGAACAGTTGGGTGACCAGCGCCTTGCGGTCGTCGCCCGTGAAGTTGACATCTGGCAGGCGTTCGGCCACCACGCACCGGTTGCCGCGTCGTTCGACGTACCCCGCGATGATCAACCCCTGGATCGCTTCGCGGACGGAAGTTCGGGCAACACCGAGTTCCTGACAGAGCACCCGCTCGGCCGGCAACGGCATGCCGGGACCGAAGACCCCCGTGTGGATTGCGTCGGCCAGTCGTTGCCTGACATCAGCTGAGATCGTGCGGCGGGTGACCGGTTCGAACGTGTGTGCACCGTTGCCGTTGCCGTTGCTCATCGGACACCGACCTTCGCGAATCGCTCGCGCTCGGCCGAAAGGTCGAGAGGCTGCACGATTGCCTGATGCTCGCCCTCGCCCCAGTACTCGGCCGGCACCAGCCACATGACCTCGAACTCGAGCCCGTCGGGGTCTCGTGCGTACAGGCTCTTGTTCGCGCCGTGGTCACTCGCTCCGACCAAGGCGCCGGCGTCGGAGAGACGCGCCTGCATGACCTCGAGATCGATCAAGGTCGGTACCTCCCACGCGAGGTGGTACATGCCGACTGTGCGGCGACCGGCCTCGCTTGTACCGGCCTGTGCACCGATCGAGAAGAAGGCGATGTCGTGATGATTCGACGACTGAGGTGCACGCATGAACACGAATGCGCCATCAGGGTCGTCGATGATCGTCGAGAAATCCAAGACCTCTTTGTAGAAACGCTCGGTCCGACGCGCGTCTCGCACGTACAGCACCGCGTGGTTCATTCCTGTGATCGACACGTCGATCTTCCCCCTGTCTTGGACTGATGGTCAGACCATAGCAAACCC
>JANOEM010000612.1:0-6398 GCA_031413195.1 Actinomycetes bacterium | reverse complement strand
CGTCGGCATCACCCGTGCTCGCGACAAGCTCCACGTCTCCCACGCCTGGAGCAGGAGCCTGTTCGGGAGCACGCAGTACAACCCGTCGTCACGATTCCTGGACGAGATCCCCGACGATCTCCAACAGCACACGGGCAACGTCAAGGGTCGCAGCACCTATGGCCGGCAGAGCTACCGCGACCGCGACGGCGGCACGTACACCGGTGGCGGTCGCAGCAACTACACGCGTCCATGGAACGATCGCAACGCCGAAGAAGCAAGCGAGGCAGCTCTCGCTCATCGGGAGCGCGTGGTCGAGGCAGCGCTCGCCGCCGGCAAGAAGTTGGGTCCACAGCCCACCAACGCGCAACAGATCGGGTTGCGGGTCGGCGATGATGTCGAGCATCCATCCTTCGGTGAAGGAGTCATCATCGACATCGAAGGCAGTGGTGAGAAGGCAGAGGCGACGATCCGCTTCCGCGACGTCGGCACGAAGCACCTTGCGCTCGCTTGGGCGCCGTTGAAGAAGCTGTAGGACCGGGGGCCGTGTCCATCGAACAGGAATCATCGATGGCCACCGGGTCGCCGCCGGCGCAGCCGAGGTGGGCGATCGACATCTTGCGCTGGGTCGTGTTGGGCACGATCTCCGGTGTCATGGCCGGGATCAGCTCGCTCGTCTTCCTGGCCGGTCTCGACCTGGTAACGCTGTGGCGCGAGGAAGGGCGCCAGTGGTTGGTGTTCCTCCTTCCGTTCGCAGGTCTGGCAGTCGGGTTGGTGTACCACCTCTTCGGCGGGCGATCAGCCGAAGGCAGCGGCCTCCTGCTCGAACAAATACACGAGCCGACTGCCTGGGTGCCGCGGCGGATGGCTCCGCTGGTTCTCGTCGGCACCTGGGTGTCCCACCTGTTCGGTGCGTCAGTCGGCCGCGAGGGCACGGCACTGCAGATGTCGGGAAGCCTCTCCGACGGATTCGCACGCGTGATCCGGATGCCTGCGCCCGATCGGCGGATCATGTTGGTGACGGCGATCTCCGCAGGCTTCGGCGCAGTCTTCGGAGTTCCGCTTGCCGGTGCCGTGTTCGGGCTCGAGGTCCAGGCTCTTGGTCGATCACGGTGGACCGCGATCGTTCCTGCGTTGACGGCCTCGTTCGTCGGTGACCGTGTCCTGCGCACGCTCGGGGGTCATCACGTCACGTTCGACCAGCTTCGGCCGGACGTAACGCCGGCGGTGTTGGTGAAGCTGCTCGCAGCCGGCGTGCTGTTCGGCGCGGCCGGAGCCGCGTACCCGTTGGTGACTCACGCCATTCAGCGACTGATGGACCGCCGAGTCGCGTGGCCGCCCATGCGCCCGTTCGTCGGTGGCTGCGCGACGATCGTGTTGGTCCTGCTCTTCGGCCACGACTACCAGGGTCTCTCACTGCCACTGATCGGATCAGCGCTGCAGGGTGTTCAACTCGGCTTCGCGGTGTTCGCACTCAAGCTGGTGTTTACGGCGGTCGCAGTCGGCACGGGTTTCTTCGGGGGCGAAGTCACGCCGCTGTTCGTGATCGGCGCAACGCTCGGCTCAGCGCTTGCCGTGCCGTTCGGTGTCGATGGCCAGTTGATCGCCGCCGTCGGGTTCTGCGCCGTGTTCGCGGCCGCTGCCAACACCCCTCTGGCGTGCATCGTCCTCGGCGCCGAACTGTTCGGAACGGCGACCATCGTGCCGATCGCGGTCGGTTGCATCATGGCCTATGTGGTGAGCGGCCATCACGGGATCTACCGCACCCACCGCACCCATTCGGCCAAATTCGCCAACACCGCTCGCCGCAACCGGAACCGCTCGTCTCGGGTCGACCCGGTTTCCTGAACCGGATGCCCGGGGGCACTCCCAATCCGCCGTGGGTCGGTCAGTTGATCGCACACAGACCGATGAGTCTGCACCGCGACTAACGTCGCGGCATGTCCCACGAGGAGATCGACGGGGTCCCGATCTGGTATGAGGAGCTTGGCGACCCGGCAGGACCGCCGTTGGTCGCCCTGCACGGCGGCATCGTCACCTTCCACGGGAGCTTTGGCGACGTCCTTCCGTGGCTGACCGACGGCCGCAGGGTGATCGGCGTCGAACTCCAGGGCCACGGCCATACGCCCGACACCGGTCGCGCGATGTCGATCGAGCGTTTTGCCGACGATGTCGCCGAGCTGATCGACCGGGTTGCCAGTGGCGGGCCCGTTGACGTGTGGGGCTTCAGCCTCGGCGCCCTCACCGCGACGAGCCTCGCCCTCCGTCACCCCGCCAAGGTCCGCCGGCTCGTACTTGCGGCCTCGAACATCAGCTCCGACGGCTACCACCCCGAGATCACGGCTCCCGAGCAGGATGACCCTCGGCTGCCAACCGAGCAGGAATTCAACATATGGAAGGCCGACTACGAGTCCGTCGCGCCGGAACCGGCGGGCTTCTTCCCGTTTCTCGAGCGCATGCAGCCGGTCGTGCACGACTTCGCCGGCTGGACCGCCGACGAGATCCGTTCGATCACCGCCCCGACGTTCCTCGTGGTCGGCGACAGCGACTTCGTCCGCCTCGACCACGCCGCCGAGATGCTCGACCTCTTCCCTGACTGCCGGCTCGCTGTCCTCCCCGGGACCCGCCACACCGAGGTCATGCAACGCACCGACGAACTCCGCGCACTCCTCCGCCCGTTCCTTTCGTAGCGACTCGCGCCCTCATTTGTGTCCTTCCATTGGCGAGAACCGTGGCTGATCCGCTGGTGGACACCAACATCTTCATCGATCATCTGCGCCGAATCCGACGTTGCCTGGGCCGCGTGGTCGATTCCTGGTCAGTGCGCGTCGGAAGCGAGTTCTTCGATGACGGGTTCCATCGTTCGCTCGGTCTGGTCGGATTCGGGGCGATTGGCGAAGACGCTCACCGACGTGACCCCGAGGCGGTCGTGCAGGTCACGTAGGCGGTCGGCGATTGCTTTCGCCGAGCCGACCAGGACGAACGGAGATGATCGAATGGCGTCCACGGGAATCTCGAATCGCGACGCGATCCGATCGATCTCGACCTCGGCCCGATCAGTCACCACCACTGCTTGAACCAGTACATCGATCTCAAGCGGCCAGCGCCCGCCCGCAGCGGTCCGCGCAACGGTGATCCGCTCGGCCAGACCGACGTCGGTGAAGTGGGAGATATCGGAATCCGAACCGTCGCCCGACGGCGTGAAGCCGGTGAAACCGATCACGTCGGCAAGGCGACCGGCGGCCTGCAGCACCTTGGTTCCGTTGCCGCCGATCAGGAGGCGCACCAGCGGAGAACCCTCCGGCCGGATCCGATGCGCGGCGATCGAGTAGTGCCGACCGTCGAACGTCAACTCTTCGCCCGCCAGCAACCGCTTGACGATCTCGGCGGACTCGGTCATTCGCGCCACCCGAACACCGGCCGTGTCGAAGGTGATGCCCGCTTGGTCGTATTCGAACTTCATGTGTCCGGCCCCGAGCCCGAGCGTCGCCCGGCCGCCACTCAGGTCGGCGAGCGCCGCGAACTCGTGAGCAACGATGACCGGATGGCGGAAGTCGTTGTTGACAACGTAGGTGCCGACGCGGAGTCGTTCGGTGACCGCCGCGGCCGACGCCATTGCCGTGAAGGCCGCGGAACCGCCGATCGAGAGATGATCGGCCACCTGCAAGGTGTCGTAACCGATCGCTTCGGCCCTACGGGCCAGCTCGAGCCAGCCGATGCCCCCGTTCTGCGTACGTCCGAACCCAGCAGAGAGATTGACGCGAATGCCCACGAGGGTGATCCTACGACCCGAAACGTGCTTGAATCGGGGGTATGAATGCAGCGATCCTGGTCGAGAGCCTGACCGGCAACACGTGGAAGGCCGCCGAGATGGTGGCAAACGAACTGCAGCAATCGGGGTGGGGAATCACCGGTTTATCGAAGGTTCGCCAGCCCGATCATGCGAGCATCCAGCAGGCCGACCTCGTGCTCGTCGGGACGTGGACGCATGGCCTGTTCGTAGTCGGTCAGGCCCCCTGGGCTGCCGGAGCGCTGAGCCAGTTGCCGGCGATGCGGGGCAAGCAGGCAGCGGTGTTCTGCACGTTTGCGCTGAACCCCGCCAAAACCCTCGACAAGATGACTGCGATCATCGCGGGCGTCGGCGCAGACGTGATCGGCGGGTTCGCTATGAACCGCCGTCACCTCGACCGCAACGCTGCCGAGTTCGCCGGCCGCCTGCTCGAAGCAGTCCCGGTTCGCGCCTGATCGCAATCGAGGCCGTGCGGCTCAGGTCGTAGCCGGTTGGATGATGACGACGATCTCGGGCCGCTCGGGGTGGATCTTCACGTCGATCATTTCGCCCACGTCGGGGACGCGGATGCCGGCGAGGAACGAAGCGATCCGAGCTTCGTAGGCAGGCGCCGTGGCCGGCATCACGAGAACCGTCATGCTGTACTCCCGCCGGGGCGGTCGAGCCCGCAGTCGGAAGCTGAGATTGCTCCGCGTTCGCCACCTTGTCGGCTCAACCGCGATGACCCGTGCGGTCGCAGGATCTCCGTCGGCGAGCGCTTGCCGGAACTCCTCGGGTCGCACGGCCCGGCCGATCCGGCTGGTTGCGGTGATCAGAATCACCGCCAGGGCCACGAGATAGGCGATCATCAGCACGATCACTCCGACCGGTGAGCGCCCGTTGCTCGGGTCGAGGACGATCCACCCTGCGAACACGACGACGTGCAACACGGCGAGCATGACGAAGAGGCGAACCCACTCCCGTGCGATGGTCGATGCGCGCCCCGACATCCGCTCGCGACCGTGATGCGCTCCATCGTCTGGAACCCCACCGGGCCCGGTCAATGTGTCACCCGCATCAAGGACTTGTGGAGGCCGAAGGTGGCTCGGCCGATTCGGGGAGGAGGTCGAGCGTCAGCGTGCCGTTGGGATAGATGATCGGGCGAACACCTCTGGGTGGGAGAGCGAGATCCTCGATCGGGATTGTTCGACCCTCACAGTCGGTGAAGTCACGTGTCAGTTTGATCTGTGTCACCTTGCAGGTGACATCTCGGTCGGCGGGGTAGGCCATGAAGATGCGCCAGTTCTGCTGCGGATCGTCGCCGGTGTGGTCGAGCACGATGGTTCGCTTGCCGTTGGCCCGCAACAGATCGGGCAGGATGATCGGCCCATCCTCGGCGATGATCGCCGACAGGGTCTTGGTGCTACCGATGTCGGCAGTGGTCGGGGCAAGGGTCGCTTCGTCGCTGTTGTTGGAGATGTACGCGGCGATCCCCCACAGGAAAAGCCCGAGGACACCGAAGAAGGCGATCCCGGCGAGAATGGGCACGACTGCTCTCGCCAACGGGGTGCGAAGTTGTGGCCGTGGCATCGCAGCCAGTGTGCCCGCTCGAACGCGGGGTTACACCGCGCCCATCACCGATGGACGCGCGGGTAGTGAGAACCGCAGCGTCGACGCGTAGGGTTCGATACTTCTGACGTTGGTCTCGCGCGGAACCAACCGTGGGACCCCGCGGCCGCAGCCAACTGAACTCGAGCAAACGAGAGGATTGATTCGTGGATCTCTTCGAATACCAGGGCAAGCAGTACTTCGCCCGTTACGACATTCCGGTGAGCGCCGGAGGCGTGGCCGTCACTGTCGACGAAGCTGTCGCCCAGGCTGACGCCGCAGGATACCCCGTCGTAGTGAAGGCCCAAGTCCAAGTCGGTGGGCGCGGCAAGGCCGGGGGCATCAAGCTCGCCAATAACGCAGACGAGGCCCGCGAGCACGCCGGCAACATCCTCGGGATGGACATCAAAGGTCACATCGTCAAGCGGGTGTGGGTCGAGAACGCGAGCGATATCGCCGAGGAGTACTACGCGAGCTACACCCTCGACCGCTCGGCGAAGAAGCATCTGCTGATGCTGTCGAAGGAAGGCGGAGTCGAGATCGAGGTCGTCGCCGAGACCAATCCAGACGCAATCCTGCTCCGCCACATCGATCCCGTCGATGGCATCGACCTCGCGTGGACCACCCAGGCTGCAATCGATGCCGGCTTCCCCGAACAATCGGTTGCCGGTGTCGCCGACATCTTGGTCAAGTTGTACCGCTGCTACACCGAGGGTGATTGCGATCTCGCCGAGATCAACCCACTGATCCTCAAGCCGACGGGCGAGATCCATGCTCTCGACGCGAAGGTCAGCCTGGACAACAACGCCTCGTTCCGGCACCCCGAGTGGGACGAGTTCCGTGCCACCGAAGAACTCGACGAGCGTGAGCAACTCGCCCGTGAGAAGGACCTGCAGTACATCGGTCTCGATGGTTCCGTCGGGATCATCGCCAAGGGTGCTGGTCTTGCGATGAGCACGCTCGATGTCGTCAACCAGGTCGGCGGGAGAGCCGCCAACTTTTTGGACATCGGCGGTGGCGCCAACGCCGACGTGATGGCGGC
>JANOEM010000611.1:0-2109 GCA_031413195.1 Actinomycetes bacterium | reverse complement strand
TCACATGCCGAGCTGGACGGCCAACCGAAACGCGGTCGCGGTCGCGTCAATTCGTGGTTTGACTGCTCGCGAGCGAGTGGCTGTCAACCTGCACCTCGTCGAGAACGTCGCGCTGGACGAGATCGCCGAGCTTCTCGACCTTGCGACGACCGAGGTCGACGAGTTGCTCGAGTCCGGTCGGCACGCGCTCCATGCGCCAGGAGCAGATGAATCCAGCTCCGAAATCATGCGACACGCCGAACTGTGGCTCGGCGACGACGAGCGAACCGAGATCCGAGCGCTGCTCGGTACGACGAACAGCCGAAGCCGGTCCCGCAAAACAACCCGCACCCGAGGGCGATGGTTGCCGTCCCGCTTGGCGGCAGCGGCCGCGTTCGCTGTCGGTGCACTCGCCTTCGTTGGCCTGATCTGGTTTAGAAGCCCCGACCGTCAGCCGGAGCCGACGGTTGGAAGGGTCACGTCCGGCAGTTTCGTTGGCTGGACGAGCCCCGTGCTCTCGATCGATGTCGTCAATGGCATCACGACGAGCGTCAGGACACTGCCAGCGCCAGCTGCGACGGCGCGGGCCGAGGTCGTGTTCCTCGCAGCGGGGCTCACGGATCCCGAAATCGTCGTTCCGGACACGATCATCAGGTACTCCGATGGCAAAATCGGATTGTCCTGGCGCAGCCCGTGCAACCGACCGGCAATCGCGATATCCGTCACGAATGCCGAACCCGACGCTGTGCTGCAGCTCACGACGGGCGAGTTCCCGGTTCTCAGTTGCTTCGGCATGCCCGAACGATGGAGTGCCGTGATCGAGCTCTCCCCGGCGCTGTCCGAAGGATTGTCCACGAAAGGCATTCGCCCGATCGACCCCGACGGCGATTTGGCGGCGTTCGACGACCGCTTCCGGCGTGCAAGGGCACCGGCCAATCCCACGGCCCCAGTCGGTCAGGATGCCGGATTCGCATCGGCGTTGGTCGATGGTGCCAACCAACCGTGGGTTTACGGACTCGGGTGTTCGTCGCGCTCGGCCCGATACATGTCGACGATCGGGGCAATCTTCGAAATCCGAACCGAACCAGCCGATCCGGACAGCTACTCGTCGAGCGATGCCATCGTGTGCAACAACCTGGCCTCACGGCCAGTTCTGACTGGACCACTCGGAGCAAGGTTTCCCCAGCCAGACGATCGCAACGTCAGCACGCCCATCGACTGCAAGGGGCCTGCTGGCTCGCCGACCGATGTTCAGACGGGTCGACCGGATCTTGATCCATCCGACATCAGCGCGTGGGCGACGTGGGATGGGTGCCTGGTCAGGTCCGACGTGATCGACTTTGCTGAACAACCAATTGGGTGTCCCGCTGCGATCGCCGAAACGATCACCATCGGTAGTCAATTTTGGACGGGTTCTCCGAATCAAGACCCGCCGACCACGTACTCTCGAGAAAGCACCGAGGTCGCAGACGGTGATCGGCCACCGTTTTGGTCCTCGAATGTCGAGCCGGACGGCCTCCTCGACACGGGACTCAGACTCCGCCTTCGTAACCCCGAGCGGCAGCTGTGGATCGACCAGGACTTCAGCCCGGACGGGACCTCTGTGATCTACATCCGCATCGGCGACTCGACTTTCGAGCGGTGGTCCGCCGTGAACCCGAACTTCGCCTGCAGAGAGTGAACCTCTACATCGACGGTGGGGGAAGCGGAGCCTGGTTCTGGATGTAATGCAACTGCTGCAACGCAGTCAGGTCCTCGAACTGCTTGGACAGTCCCTGAGGCGAGCCGTCCAGGAACAACACGTTGCCACGACCATTCTCGGCGACATGGCGAATCGACTCGGTCCACATGCTGAACAGGATCAGCGACGAATCGGCGTTGCTCTCCTGCATTTCGCGGGCCGCCTGAGCGAGGCCCCGCGCCACCTCCTCGCGGAACAACGCAACACCCTGACCTCGAAGCTGCGCTGCTGTCCGTTCGGCCTCGGCAGCGATGCGGATCGCGGTTCCGTCCGCCTCGGCCTCCTTGGTCTTGCGGATCAACAGAGCGTCACCTTCGTTGGTCGCTGCTGCTTTGAGGTTGTTCGACGCAACCACCTGGGCCATCGAGGTTGTGATCGCCTGGTCGAAA
>JANOEM010000610.1:0-8368 GCA_031413195.1 Actinomycetes bacterium | reverse complement strand
GCTGATCACCAGGGCAATGGTGCTGCCCTTGTCGACGGTCGAGTCGGCTGCCGGCTCGGTGCGGATCACGGCACCCTTCGGCACCGTGTCGTTCGGTTCATCGACGCGTGAGACGACCAGACCGAACGCGCTCGATTCGAGCAGTTGTTGTGCGTTGTCGGCGGGTTGGCCGCCGACGTTCGGCACGTAGACCTGATCTTGTACCTGCGACACGGTGAGTGTGACGATCGTGCCCTGCTTCTGCATCGACAGCGGGAGCGGATCCTGGCTGACGACAGAGCCCACAGTGACCGCCGGATTGACCACTTGGATCACGTTGTCGGCGATAACGAAACCCTGCTGGCCGAGGATGCTGCGGGCCTCCTCCAGTGGCTTGCCGGTGACATCGGGCATCTCGATGAGGGCCGCGATCGGCTTGTAGAACAGCTGGATCTCTTGTCCAGTCGAAATGAGTACCCCGGCCGCTGGGTCCGTCTCGAACACCTCGCCCTCGGGCGTATCCGATTCGGGTTGGGGTACGCCGACTGGCTTGAGGCCATCGTCGGTCAGTTGCGTGAACGCGAGCTCGAACTGCACGCCGACGAAGTTGTCGAGGGTCAGCTTGGTCGGCTTCTCGTCCTTGTTCAGGGCCTTGAACAACAAGAATGCCCCGACCCCGAGCGCGACGATCGCAAAGAACGCAGCGATTCCCCACCAGCCGCGGCGCTGTGGTGGGTCGTAGTAGACGGCTTCGTTCGCTCCGGTTGGATACGGCCCGCGTGGTTGGGAAACGGCGCGCGGCAACCCCGGGGATGCAGTCGGCACGATCGCGGTGCGGGGCATTGCGGCGGTCGCGTTGGTGCTGCTCGCGGCCAGAGCAGCGGCAGCGCCGACGGCTCCGACCTGCGCGGCGCCCCGTGCACCGAGGCTTCCTTGGGCGACGGTGTTCAGGTTGGGGTCTGTCGCAGAACCGGGTGGGCCGACGGCCGCCATTGCCCGCACCGGCTCGCCGTTGCGGAACCGGCGCAGATCGTCGCGAAGGCCCTCGCCGTCGACGTAACGGGCGGCTGGATTCTTGGCGAGCAGCTTCGCGACGATGGCCTCATACGGGCGCGGGATACCGGGAACCAGTTGGTTGAGTGGTTGCGGCGCCTCGTGGACCTGTTTGTAGGCGATGGCCACCGGGTTGTCCCCGGCGAAGGGTGGCTGCCCTGCAACCATTTCGTACATCACGACTCCGAGCGAGTACAGGTCGCTGCGCGGGTCTGGCTGAGCGCCCTGGGCCTGTTCCGGCGAGAAGTAGGTAGCGGTGCCCATCACCAGGCCGACCTGGGTCAGGTTGCTGTCGGCTGCGGAGTTGACAGCGCGGGCTATTCCGAAATCGGCAACCTTCACCTGACCGCCACTGCCGATCAAGATGTTGGCCGGCTTGATGTCGCGATGCACCACGCCGTTGCGATGAGCGAACGCCAGCGCAGCGGAGACCTCGCTTGCGATCTCGGCGGCCTGTACAGCAGACACTCGACCATTGGCGCGGATGATGTCGGCGAGCGTGCGGCCCTCGACGTACTCCATCGCAATGAAGTACGTGCCGCCGTACTTGCCCCAGTCGTAGACGCCGACGATGTTCGGGTGGGTCAGGTTTGCCGCTGACTGCGCCTCGCGTCGAAAGCGCTCGACGAAACTGGGATCTGTGGCGAACTCGGCGAAGAGCACCTTGATCGCAACCGGCCGGTCCAGCAGGAGATCGCGAGCGAGCAGCACGTCTGCCATGCCGCCACGCCCGATTCGTTGTTGGATCTCATAACGGTCGTTGAGAATTGTGCGTTCGCCGTCGTTGGTCACTACTGCTGCCTCGAATTACGTGAATGTTCCGGCCGACGAGGATACCGAGGGCCACCGCGCGATGTCCGGTCATCGGATCTGTTCGGGGTTGCGTGCATGGAGTTCCCTGCGATCATGCGTCAACTCGTCGGCAGCGTGAGTGCGAAGTCGAGAACGGTCTTGGCGATCGGTCCAGCGAGCCTACCCCCGGTGCCTTCGCTGATCTCTGCACTGGTGCCCTTGAGAACGACCGAGATCGCGAACCGAGGCGCCTCTGCCGGGGCGAACGCAATGATCCACGCATGCGATCGTTGTGGTTCGCCGCGTGAGTTCAGCTGCGCAGTCCCGGTCTTGGCGGCGGCCTGGATTCCGTTGTTCAACTGGAGACAGCACGAGGCCGTTCCGTTCTGTACGACTCCGACCATCAACTCGGTGAGCTTGGCTGCGTTTGTGGGCGAGATCGGTGTCTTCCACACGGTTGGGGTGGTCTCGGTCAGCACGCCGCCTTCGTGATCAAGCGTTGCAGCGACCGCATAAGGCTGCATCATCCGGCCCCCGTTGGCGACGGTCGAGGCGACCATCGTCATGTGCAAGGGCACCATCAGGTCGTCGTCCTGGCCGAAGCCGCGGATTGCGAGACGAGCGATGTTGTCCTGCAGTTCCTCGGTGGTGCCGAAGTTCGATGCGACAGCGCCGGGGATGTCGAAGGGCAACTTCTCACCGATGCCCCACGCCTGCGTGCCGGCCACCATCTTGTCGACGCCGAGCTCGACGGCGACGCGGGCGAACGGGGTGTTGCAACTGCGGCGGAACACCTCACGCAGATCTCCACCGCAGACATGCCCCTGATAGTTCTCGACCGGATTGGTGGTTTGCGGTGGCAGGTACTCGGTCTCGTTCTCCCAGAAGCTGTCGAAGTCGATCAGCCCGTTCTCGAGCGCGATGCCGGTCGTGATGACCTTGAACGTAGAGCCCGGCATGTAACGCTCCTGGTAGGCGTTGGCGAGGGTCGGCTTGCCGGGGTATGCGTTGAGGAACTCGAGAGCCTTTTCGGCTTCGGTGTTGTTGTGCACGGCGACGACGTTGGGGTCGTAGGTGGGGTAGCTGTACATCGCGAGCACGGCACCGGTGATCGGGTCTTGGACGACGACCGAGCCCTCTCTGTTGCCGAGGGCATCCTTGGCCACTTGCTGCAGATCGGCGCGCAGGGTGAGCTGCACAGAACCAGTGTTGTCCTCGCCGCTGAAGAGATTCGTGATGTTGCGGATCTGTTGTTCGCTCGTTCGTCCGGTCAGCACCTCGGTGAACTTCTTCTCCAGCTTCGTCGCGCCGAATGCGTAGGTGTAGTAGCCGGTGACGTTCGCGAACAGATCATTGGTCGGGTACGTGCGTTGATACTTGAACTCGCTGTCCAGCGATGGTTCCGATGATGCGATCACTACGCCATCGGCGGTAACGATGTCGCCGCGCGGTTTGTCGAAATCGCGCAACACGGCGCGGTTGTTGTTCGAGTTGGTGGCCAATGCGTCGCGTTCGACCACCTGCAGCAGGTTGAGCTGAATGAAGAGGATTGCGTAACAGACCAGCAATCCCGCTGCGAGGCGGCGGATCTGTTTGTTCATCGGTCTGGGCTCATTGGTTCGTCAGTGCGGTGTTCGGGGGAATCAACTCGAACCATTCCATCAGGTGGACACCACGATTGTCTCGTCACCCCCGTCGCGCGTACCCATGCGACGGTCTTGCCGACGAATCGCGCGGCGAAGCTTCCAGGCCGCGAAACGTTCGCCGATGGTTGGGTCATCGGGCAACTCACCGATACGTCGGGAGGTGCTGTCGCTGACCCGAATCAGCAACGCGAGCAGGATGTAGTTGGACACCAGTGACGATCCGCCGTAGCTCACGAACGGCAAGGTGATGCCCGTCAGGGGAACCACGCGGATGACGCCGCCGATAATGATGAACGCCTGCACGCCGATCAGCGTGGTCAGGCCCGTTGCGAGCAACTTCTCGAACGGCCGCTCCGCTCGGATTGCGATGCGCAAGCCCGCGCCGACGATCAGCAGGAACGACATGATCACCGCCGTCGCGCCGAACAGGCCGAGTTCCTCGCCGATCGCAGCAAAGATGAAGTCAGTCTTGACCGCCGGGATGAGATTCGGGCGTCCTTGGCCGAGCCCGGTGCCGCTGAGCCCACCGTCGCCGATCGCGAAGAGGCCCTGCACGATCTGGTATCCCTTGCCCTCGTACCGGCTCCACGGATCGAGCCAGATCCCGACCCGGTCCTGCACGTGGCTGAACAGGCGAAACGACGCGTACGCCGCACCGCCGAACAGGACCAATCCGAGGACCAAGAACGTCGCTCGTTCCGTTGCGACCCAGAGCATCACCACGAACAGGGTGAAGAACAGCAACGACGAGCCGAGATCCTTCTGGCCGACCATCACGATCACGGCAAACGCCCACGCAGCGACGAGCGGAAGGAAGTGCCGCGGTTCGGGGAGTCGCAACGGACCGACCTTCCAGGTACCCGCTGCGATCAGTTCTCGTCGCTCGTAGAGATAACCGGCGAAGAATAGGGCGAGAAGCACCTTGGCGAACTCGCCCGGTTGGAATCGGATCGGGCCGATGTTGATCCACAGGCGCGCTCCACCAACGGTTCGGCCGAGGCCGGGAACAAGCGGGACCAACAGCAAGCCGGCGCCGAGGACGAAGAACGTCCACTTGTATCTGGCGAGGTCGGCGGTTCGCTGCACGATGGTCAGGGTGGCGACGTACGCGGCGATGGCGACGAAACTCCAGATCGTCTGGAGGCCGGCGAGACGGTCATCGAGACGCGAGATCATGACGAACCCGATGCCGTGCAGCATTGCCGCTAGCGGCAGCAACGTGGCATCCGCTCCGCGGGCGAGGAGACGCGTCGCGAGGTGGGCGATCAGCAGCAATCCCAGCAATGCGACGAAAAAGGGCACGATGATCGTGGGAATCGTCGAGTTCTTGCCCAGCGAGGCCAGGATGTACGCCGCGGTGGTGATCGTGCCCGCCATGATCACCAAACCGAGTTCGGTGCTTCGGCGAGAGAGTGGATTCATCAGTTTCCTGGTGCGGCGGTTGTGGTCGTCCCCGCGACCGGTTCCGACGCAGTCGTCGATGTGGCCGGAGTTGATGTTGCCGGAGTTGATGTTGCCGGAGTGGTCACCGGCGGATCAGCGGTCGCCGTCGTGGCCGGGACAACCTCGGTCTGGATGAAGACTGCTGCTTCGTCGGCGGAGTCAAAGGTTGGCCGTGCTTCGACCACGGCCACCACTGCAGGCGTCAGTTCGTCGCGGGTCGTGTCGCTGCGAACGTTGACTGTTGGCTCGAACCACAGCACGCTGTCGCGTTGGCCTTTGAACACCACGACCGTGTCGCCCTCGAACCCGACGAAGTAGCCGCTCCTGGCGTGCACCGCGATGAATGTCAGCGTGCCGATCAGGATCGCGGCAATGACGAACACGAACAAGAACACGCCGGCGGTGAACCGGCGACGTTTGGGCTTCACCTGCTCGACGGCGGCCTTCGCCGACTCGGCGATGTTCAACCCGCCCTCTGTCGGCGCGACGATGGAACTCACGACTCCCACTGACGGAGGCAGGGTCGGATCCGAAGCAACGACCTCCGACTCTGATTCAGGCCCGGATTCAGGCCCGGATTCAGGCCCGGATTCAGGTTCGGCTTCGGGTCCGGGCTCTGCTTCATGTTCGGCTTCAGGTTCAGCGACCGGCGCGGTCGACGTGCTGTCGGGCGGCGGGAGTTCCGGTGGCGCCGGCTGGTCGTCCATCTCTGGCGGCGGTGGCGGTGACGACGACGTCAGCAAGATCGGAGGCGGCGGCGGCACTGTGAGCGCAAGCGCGACGACCGCTGCCGCAACAGGAGGGGCCAACGTGTCCTCAGCCCATGCCGGCTCTTCGACACCTTCGGCCCAGGTCGGATCGAACTGCATCTCGTCGGTCGGGTCGGGCGGGTCGGCGCCTTCGAGGACATCGACGACGACGACGGTCACGTTGTCCCGCCCGCCGTGGCGGTTGGCGATGTCGACCAGTTGACGAGACAGCTCTTGCGGATCCTCGATCGCGGCGACCAGGGCAAGGATCTCGGCATCGGGCACCTCGTCGACCAAGCCGTCACTGGCAAGGATGAAGCGGTCGCCGCGAACGATTGGAAGGGTCCAGATGTCGGTGCGAACCACCGGCTCGATCCCGAGAGCCCGGGTGACGATGTTGCGACGAGGGTGGGTCCTGGCTTCCTCGGTGGTGATGTGACCGGCGGCGACGAGTTCTTGGACGTAGCTGTGGTCGACGGTGACGCGTTGGAGTCGACCTGCCCGGAATCGGTACGTTCGTGAATCGCCGACGTTCAACAGGACGAACTGCTCGGAGCCGGCGTTGCTGTCGTCACCCTCAATACCGCCGCCGTCCGTGCCGTCGTCGCCGTCCGTGCCGTCACCGCTATCCGTGCTGTCGCCGCCGTCGGTGCTGGCGCCTTCGGTCAGCACAGCGATCGCTGTGAGCGTGGTTCCCATCCCGCTCTGGGCCGGATTTGCCTTGGCCGCGCCGTAAATCGCTGCGTTCGCTTCGCCGACGGCGGCGGCCGCCGCGTCCTCGCTTGTGGCCCCACCACCAAGGCGGTCGCGCAGGATGCTTGCCGCCAGCGCGCTCGCGACCTCGCCGGCTTGGTGACCTCCCATGCCGTCAGCGACCGCGAAGACCATCGGTTCGGCGACAAATGTGTCTTCGTTCTCGGTGCGGACGCGGCCGGGATCGGTCGTCGCGCCCCAACGGAGCTGCGCCATCAGCTTGCCTCCAGCACGGTGCTGCCGATTTGGATGCGGTCACCTTGTTGGAGCGTGACTGGGGCCATGAGTCGGTTTCCGTTCACATAGGTGCCGTTCGTGCTGCCGAGGTCCTCGACGACGATGTTGCCGTGATCATTGAACACCCGGGTGTGGACCTGAGAGACATATGTATCGTCGGGCACACTGACCGTACAGCCCCCAGAACGTCCGAACGTGATCTCGTTGGCAACGCTGAGTGCGGTCCCCTTGCTGGCTTTGGGTTCCAGCACGATCAGACGGGCAACAGCGCCCTTCTTGCCACGCGGCGGCTGCTTGGACTTGGGCTGCTTGTTCTGCTTGGCGGGGATCGGTGTCGGGCCGGCCGGACGAGGCGTAGCGGCGCGCTGGTTTGGTTGTCCGGTGTTGGCGTGAATCGTCGGCCGGGGTCCGCGCACCTCGCTCCAGACAGCCCACAGCACCCGTGCGAAGAACAGGTACAGCAGCGCCAAGAGCGCGTACTTGAAGATGCTCAGCAGCGAATCAGTCATGCGCTGGTCTGCCGATCGGGCAGTTAGCTGGCCTCGAAGCGGATGTGGGTTGCGCCAAAGCTGACGATGTCACCGTCTTTCAACAGGTGCTCGCCCTCGATTCGGACGCCATTGACCTTCGTACCGTTGGTACTGCCGAGATCCACGATCGCGAACGACGTTCCTTGCGCATGGAACTCGGCGTGGCTCCGACTGACGTTCGGGTCATCCAGCCGAATGCTTGACTCGGCCATCCGGCCGACGGTGACGACCCGTCCCTTCAGTGGTAGTCGTTCGCCGGATGGCATCACCAGCGTGCCGGCACCCACGCCCCCACCGGACTCTCGCATCGCGGAGGCAATCGTGAATCGACCGGGCTTCGACGCCTCGTCGACGAGGAGGCTGACCGAGACCGGACCCATGAAGTGGTATCCCTCCTCGCGGGCATGCTCGCGGGCCGCCTCTGCGAGTTCGGTGACAAGTGCGTCCTCGATCTCGGCGAACGCGTTGTGATCGCGAGGGCTGATGTGGAACTCGAAGCTGTTCGGGACGATGCGGCGACCCTTGACATCGACGGATCGATGATCGTCCATCTCGCGCACCAGACGGCGCCCGAGTTCGATTGGTCTGATGCTGCCTTTGCTGGAACGCGAGAACACACCCTCGACCATACGCTCTACACCATGCTCAAACGATTGCAAGCCCATTGCGATCGAAAGAGTACTGGCCACGTCATGGTTTCGGGTAGCACGCGTGCAGCGGTCGTCCGCTGATCTGGGTTGGGCCGGGCCGACGAAGTTGCTACGGTGTGATGTTCCACTCGGGCGAGTGGCGGAATGGCAGACGCGCTGGCTTCAGGTGCCAGTATTCGAAAGGATGTGCGGGTTCAAGTCCCGCCTCGCCCACTCGTTGTTGTCGAGAGTGTCAGCGAAGATCGCACCTCGACGAAAAGCGCAAACTGAATGCCTCAACCGAACGTTCTTGCGCGATCGAGGCATTCAGTTCGGCAACCGAACTACGTGTCGATTGATACCCCCGGCTGCTACGGCAACAGCGCGCACGAGGAACCCAGCGGTTGGAAATTGAATCCGCGCCATGAAGCGATGCACGTGCCG
The DNA here is from genome assembly GCA_031413195.1 of Actinomycetes bacterium. GTDB lineage: Bacteria > Actinomycetota > Acidimicrobiia > Acidimicrobiales > Ilumatobacteraceae > WLMZ01. Next base: position 113 of record JANOEM010000610.1, on the reverse strand, counting down.
CCCCCGAAGACCGGGCGGTCGAGTTGACTCGAGGAGACATAGGCCGTCCCTCCTCCGATGCTGTAGATGCTGTAGATGCCGAGACCCTGAAGCCGAGAGTTGCGCAGAAGCAC
>JANOEM010000609.1:0-2442 GCA_031413195.1 Actinomycetes bacterium | reverse complement strand
GATCGACACGTCGTTTTGCTGGTCAAGAAGGCGTTGCTGGTCAAGAGGGCGTTGCTGGTCAATGGGGCGTCGGAATGAGCGAATCGATGCGCGTCTGGGCGCCCTTCATCGACGCGATTCAGATGGAGTTGGACTGCCCAGGAGCAGAGCCAGTTCGCATGGAGAGCGCCGAAGGTGGCTGGTGGGAAGCGCCGGCGCCGGGTCCTGGCGTCGGCTACAGATTCTGCCTCCGGGACCGTCATGTACCCGATCCTCGGTCGCAGCGTCAGCTTGACGGGCCGCACGGATGGTCCCGGCTCGTCGATCACGACACATTCCCGTGGGCCGATGGGGACTGGACCGGCTTCCCGCTTGCGTCGGCCGTGATGTACGAGTTGCACATCGGGACGTTCACGCTGTCGGGCACCTTCGATGGCGCAATCGAACGGTTGGACGACCTCGTCGAGCTCGGTGTAACCGCTCTCGAGATCATGCCGGTGGCCACGTTTGCCGGAGCCCGCGGATGGGGATACGACGGCGTCAACTTGTTTGCGCCGCACGAGGGCTACGGCGGACCCGACGGCTTCAAGCGATTGATCGATGCATGCCACCTGCGTCGGATCGCCGTTGTCCTGGACGTGGTGTACAACCATCTCGGACCGGTCGGTAACTCGCTGGCGGCGTTCGGGCCGTACTTCACCGAGGCCCATCAGTCGCCATGGGGTGACGCCGTAAACCTCGACGGGCCCGGTAGCGACGAGGTGCGCCGGTTCATCATCGACAACGCGCTGCAGTGGATCATCGATTACCACGTCGATGGCCTCCGCCTCGACGCTGTTCACACCCTGCACGACGAATCAGCGATCCACCTGCTCGATGAACTGGGCGAGGAAGTGCACGCGGCCGGGCGACGTCTCGGCCGGACGGTATGGGTCATCGCAGAGAGCGATCTCAACGACCCGCGCCTGGTTCGATCGAACGAGGCGTACGGCTACGGCCTCGACGCAGCATGGTCCGACGACTTTCATCATGCCCTGCACGTCGCTCTCACGGGTGAACAGGACGGCTACTACAGCGATTTCAACGGGCTCGACGATCTGGCCGAGGCATTGAGCAACGTGTTCGTCTTCGGCGGTCGGTTCGCTCCGTCTCGTGAACGCGTGCACGGCAAGAGCGTGGGCGATATGGATCGATCGAGGTTCGTCTGCTTTGCCCAGAACCACGACCAGGTCGGCAATCGAGCAGTCGGCGAGCGGCTCGGCCAGCTCATCACGATCGAACGACTCGAGATCGCGGCAGCGCTCACGCTCACCGCTCCGTTCGTGCCGATGCTGTTCCAGGGTGAGGAGTGGGCAGCTTCGACCCCCTTCCAGTACTTCACCGACATCCATGACTCCGATGTCGGCGACGCGGTTCGTGAGGGTCGTCGGGCGGAGTTCGGGGCATTCGGGTGGGACCCGGATGACATACCGGATCCACAGGATGAGGCGACCTTCCGGCGCTCGGTCCTCGACTGGTCGGAGCGGACCGAGGCCCCGCACGACCGCATCCTGACCTGGTACCGAACGCTGCTCGGACTTCGAAGGGACCGACTCTGTCTTCGCGACGGTCGGGCATCGGCGACGTCCGTCGAACACGACGCAGCGAAGCAGTGGCTCGTCGTTGTTCGGGGCGAACTGTCGATCGTGGTCAACCTCGGCATGCGTCAGCTGATCCCAACCCGACCGGCAGAGTCGGTAGTGCTGAGCAACGACCAGCGATGCGAGATTCGTGACGGTGGGATTCGACTCGGGGCCGACAGCGTCGCGATAATCGTTCATACCAACGGATGAGGACATCTCCCTGTTGCCGGCGGAGCGCCCGATTTCACCGCAAGAACCTGGCATGCTGGACGCCATGCCCTGAATGGTGGGTCGCGAGATCGGCTCGCGGACAAGAACGGAGACACCAGCAATGAGCGATCAGCCACCAACGTCCGGATGGTCGCTTCCTCCCCAGGAGCCGCAGCTCCCGCCACCACCACCGCCGACATCGCCGGCGCCGCCACAATCGCCGGCGCCGCCACAACCGCCGCCTGGGCCGGGACAGTTCGCCCAACCAGCCGGCCCGACGCCTGCCAGCGGCTTCGGAGCTCCTCCAGGGCAGTACCTCCCCGGACCACTCACCGCAACGCAGTTCAGTGCCATCACCCCCGATGCGATCCCCGAGCCGCCACCGATGTGGAAGCGCCCCTGGTTCATCATCGCCGTCGCGGCGATCGTGGTCGGCGGAGGAACGCTGATCTACATCAACGGTCGCGAGGACGACGCCAGCAACAGTGTCTCCGATACAGACCTCACCATCCCCGAAATCTCGATCCCCGAAATCTCGATCCCCGAGATCACCATTCCTGACATCTCGATCCCCGAGATCACGATTCCTTCCTTACCACCGATCACGATCCCCCCAATTCCCAGTCTGCCT
>JANOEM010000608.1:0-2022 GCA_031413195.1 Actinomycetes bacterium | reverse complement strand
CTCGACCGGTGCCGGCTACGTGGAGCACAAGGGCGAGTCTTACCTCGTGCGCGCCACGGGACGCATTCAATCGATCGCCGAGATCGAGACCATCGTGCTCGGAACGCGAAACGGCGTGCCCATCTACGTGCGCGACGTGGTGCCTCCAGGAGGCGTCGGCATCGGCCGCGAGCTTCGCACGGGATCTGCGAGCGAGAACGGCGAGGACGTAGTCGTCGGCACGGCAGTGATGCTCATCGGAGCCAACAGCCGAACCGTAGCGGCGGCGGTCGACGCGAAAATGACCGAAATCCAGCGCTCGCTCCCGGAGGGAATTCGCGCCAAGACCGTGCTCAATCGAACCATGCTCGTCGATGCCACGATCGGGACGGTCCGGAAGAACCTGTTCGAAGGGGCGATCCTGGTCATCGTGATCCTGCTGCTGCTGCTCGGGAACTGGCGCGCCGCGCTGATCTGCGCTTCCGCAATTCCACTGGCGATGCTGATGACGGCTACGGGGATGGTGCAGGGGAAAGTCAGCGGCAACCTGATGTCGCTCGGCGCGATCGACTTTGGATTGATCGTCGACGGCGCCGTGATCATCGTGGAAAACAGCCTGCGACGTCTCGGCCAGCAGCAGCAGCTCCAAGGGCGGCTCCTGACGCTCCAGGAACGGCTGCACGAAGTCAGGCTGGCGGCCTTCGAGGTGGCGAGACCCTCTGCTTTCGGGCAGGCGATCATCATCACCGTCTACTTCCCGATCCTCTCCCTTTCCGGCGTCGAAGGGAAGATGTTCCATCCGATGGCCTTGACGGTGATCTTCGCCTTGATCGGGGCGTTCGTACTGTCGCTGACGTTCGTGCCCGCGATGATTGCGCTGTGCATACGAGGCCGCGTCAGCGAGCAGGACATGTTCCTGATCCGCTGGGCAAAAGCGGTCTACGCGCCGATCGTTCGCTGGGCGGTGCGGCTGCGCTACGCAGTCGTACCCGCCGCAGTCGCTGCCTTTGGTGGGTCTGTCGCCCTGTTCAGCAGCCTGGGACAAGAGTTCGTTCCCACGCTCGACGAAAAGGACATCGCGATGCACGCGATGCGCATCCCATCCACCGGCATCACGCAGTCTCAACTGATGCAGTACGACGTGGAGCGGATCGTTTCGTCCATTCCCGAGGTCGCATTCACGTTCTCGAAGACCGGCACGGCGGAGCTGGCCTCCGACCCGATGCCGCCCAACGTCTCTGACACGTTCATCATCCTCAAGCCAGAGGACGAGTGGCGCAGCGAGGCGGAAATGGAAAGGCGGATCGCCGAGCAGACAAGCCCGGCCGAAACTCATGTCGATGACGAGCACCCCGAAGGGGAAGCGCGGGCCGAGGTCGCGGTTGTGGGGCACAAGGAAAAACTGCGCAAGCTGATCGAGCTTGCTGTGCAGGCCGCACCTGGCAACAACTACGAGTTCACGCAGCCGATCCAGATGCGCTTCAACGAACTCATCTCCGGCGTGCGCGGCGATGTCGCGGTCAAGGTCTACGGCGACGACTTTGTCTCGATGCAGAAGTCCGCAGCCGAAGTCTTGGCCGTACTTCAGGAGATCCCCGGAGTTGCAGACGCCAAGGTCGAGCAGACCGAGGGGCTGCCGGTGATGACCGTCGAACCCGACCGAGCTGTTCTCGCGCGCTACGGTCTGAACCTCTCCGACGTTCAAGACGTGGTCGCGGTGGCGATGGGCGGCCGCGAAGCCGGGCTCGTCTTCGAGGGGGACCGCCGTTTCGACCTCGTCGTGCGCTTGCCGGACGCACTGCGCGGCAAAGTCGACATCCTCGAGCGTCTGCCGATTCCTCTGCCCCACGGTCAGGGCGCCGAGGCGACCGGGGACTTCCCGGTGCTCGGGGACGATGGCGGTGCCAACCTGTTTCGTCCCGAGACCGAGCGCGGTTTCGTTCCGCTGGGCACGGTCGCACGGATCGAGGTCGCCGAGGGTGTCAACCAGATCAGCCGAGAGAACGGCAAACGACGCGTCGTTGTCACCGCCAACGTGCGCGG
>JANOEM010000607.1:0-2915 GCA_031413195.1 Actinomycetes bacterium | reverse complement strand
ACCGTCGTGACGTCGTGGGCGGAAATCCACACGGCATCACTATCGGCTGCGACACTGCCGCTCCCGAGGCCGGTCCCGTATCGAGCGACGACGGTCATGGTTGCCGGGTCGATCTGGGCGACGAGGACGTCACTGACCCGAGCCCAGACGAACCCCCCGCCGACAGCGATGTCGCCACCGTCGATCGGATACTCCGAGACAACGATGGTGCTGTCGACAAGGTTGGTCGAAGGGTCGATGAACGAAACGGTGCCTGCGGTGTTGTTCATCACCCACAGGCCACCTTCGCCAACGGCCATGAACCGCGCACCTGCATCCACGTCGATCGTCGCCTGCTCGACACCGGTTGTCGGGTCGAGCCGATGGACGAGTGCCTGATCGGCGTCGCTCACCCACAACGAGCCGTCTGTGAACCTCATTGCACTCGCACCGGCCGGCGCGGCAAACGTGTCCGATACGGCATTGGTGGCCAGATCGATCCGTGCGATCTGCAGTTCGGCCCGACTCGACATCACCCAAACTGATTCATCGCTGGCGGCGATCGAGGACTCCTCGGCAAGGCCAGCGAACGGCAACGAAACAGTCGCTGCGATCGAACGGTCGGCGACGTTGATGCGAACGAGGGTCGTGGCGCCGCAATCGCCCGCGAAGAGCGAGTCGGCCGCCGAATCCATCGCCATGCAGACATCGCCGACGAAAGCAAGATCGGCCACCTGCTCCGCCGAGATCAGGTCGAAACCGACCAAACCGCTGGACACGTTGGCGACCCACGCCGCTCCGCCGGCGATGGTGATCCAGTCTGGGTTGGGAACTGCGTCGATCGGCGTCACGCCCTTGACGTCGTCGATGCTCTTCGAGATGGGCAGGCCGCTCGAGGTCGTCGTGGGTGGCGCAGTTGGCGGCGCAGTTGGCGGCGCGGGCGCCAACTGCGTGGTTGGCGGGTCCGTGGCGTCGACCACCGAGGATGTCGAGGAGTCGCTGCCCCCGCAGCCGCCAACGATCACGCATGCGAACCCGACGAGCGCGAGCCTTGCACGAACTCTCATCTTCAGAGTCTGACATGCAGCGGTGTCCGTCAGGATCGGTGGTCTCGATCCGCGACGGCAAGTGTCGACACGGTGCGGCCGGATGTCAGCCGGTCGCCTGAAGCCTGTACTCGCGCACAACACGCGGGCTCACGTCCGATGCTGACGCGTGGTCGCCGTGCAGGACGTCGGGATCGAGATCGATGCCGTTCGGCCAGCAGACCGTGCCTGCAATCAAGTCGACCGTGACGCCACCGAAGGCCGTTTCGTCGTCAATGGTCGCCAGGACGCCAGGTAGCGCGTCGGCGAAGTCGAGTTCGCGCACGAGGCCATCTGAAAACGTCACTCGCAACACACGCCCGCCGAGATGCTCCACGGAAGTCACGCGGGCAAGAGTGGTCATGCGCACACCTTACCGGAGCGGCTCGATCCGGGATAGGGCAGCGGGTTCTTGGGCAAGCGTCCAGTTCGACATGAGTTCATCTTGGTGCAGCGTTCTCCACTGCTCGACGAGGCGGCCCGCCGTTCTCGGGAGATCACCTCTGATCGTGGCGCCATTGTCAATGCTGATGAGTGCTTCGTGCTCCGCGTAGATCGCGTGGAAGTGAGGCGGGTTGTGGTCCGCGAAGTACACGTAGATCACGATCCCGTAGAACTCGCTCAACCGCGGCACCCGAAAAACCTACGACGCCCGAGAATTCACCGAGGAGCGGCGGGCTGTCCGTCACGTGATCTACACGATGTCGAACTGACAGCGGGCCCCTGGAGCTTTGGCGAGTCGTTGGTCGGCCGTGGCCAGGGAGCAGCCCAGGGCTTCGGCGAGAGCGACGTAGCACGCGTCGTACGCGGTGGCGTTGTCACGCAACTCCCATGCTCGGCGCAGTAGCGCTGCTGTCGGGTAGACGACGATGGGAAGGTTCAACAGGTCTTCGATCGCGTTGGTCGCCTGTGCCGCGGTCAGCGCACCGTTCGCGAGTTGACGACGTATGACGGACACCGCCTCGACTCGGAGCAGATCGGGTGCAGCGAGTGATTGCCCCTTGATCCGTACACGGCACGCCTCGCCGTCGGGGCCGCCGTCGGCAACTGCAGGAGCGATCACCGAGGCGTCAACGACGAGCACGTTCGTCCTCGAGAGCAGCGACCGCATCGGCACGCGACAACCGGCCCTTCGATCGGTGCTCGATCCGGGCGATCATGTCGTCGATCGTCGGGGTCGCCACCATCGATGCCAGCTGGGCCGACAGGTATTGCTGGAGCGATTGGCCGGCGAGCGCGGCTCGTCGGACCAGTTCGTTGTGCACGGCTTCGGGCACTTCCCGGATCTGAACATTCGGCATGCATGCATAATACATGCGCGAGGAAGGGCAGCGGCCATGTTCGCTTGTGAAAAACTGGTTGGCGAAGGCGGACACGAAAGGGGAAGGCCAAATGGGACGAGTCCAGCGCCTTCGGGTACTCCCGAACATCTCGAGGCCGCTCGTGTTGGCGGGTCTCGTTGTGACGATGATCAGCGGCGCGTGCGGAAGCGGCCAAGCGGCAAGCACCTCGGTCGCAACCGAGGCATCCTCATCGCCTTCCGTATCGACGCCAGCTGCGGAAACCACGACGACGACGTCCGCGGACACAGGAACGTGGATCAGCGACCTCGACGAGATCGATGCCATAGTCCGAGAGCAGCACTATGACCCGTTCAGCGTGGTCGCGGAGGCTGATTGGAACGCACGGCTCGCCGAACTGAAGGAGTCGTTTCCGTCCGCCACTACCGATGAACGGATTGTCGGGATGGCCAGCTTGGTGGGCTTGCTCGATACCCACACCCAGTTCTTTGGTCCGGACCAAATCATGTATGAGGTCTTGCTGTACCGGTTCTCCGACGGCGTGTTCGTC
>JANOEM010000606.1:0-7555 GCA_031413195.1 Actinomycetes bacterium | reverse complement strand
ACGCAAAGATCGACGCGATCGGGTTGGTGCTGGTCTTGTTTCCCTTTTGGTGCTCGCGGTAGTGACGGGTCACGGTGCCGTGAGCCGCCTCGGCCTCGACCGTCTTGCCGTCGGGGGTCATCAGTACCGAGGTCATCAGCCCGAGCGAACCGAAACCCTGGGCAACGGTGTCGGACTGAACGTCGCCGTCGTAGTTCTTACATGCCCAGACGTAGCCGCCCTCCCACTTCATCGCGCATGCGACCATGTCGTCGATCAAACGATGCTCGTAGGTGAGGCCTGCTGCATCCATTTCGCTCTTGAACTCGGTCTGGTAGACCTCTTCGAAGATGTCCTTGAACGAGCCGTCGTAAGCCTTGAGAATGGTGTTCTTGGTGCTGAGGTACACCGGGTAGCCCCTGTTGAGGCCGTAGCGGAGCGAGGCCCGGGCAAAGTCACGAATGCTGTCGTTGAAGTTGTACATGCCCATCGCGACGCCACCGTCGTCACCGAAGTCGGCGATGTGGAGTTCGACCGGATCGCTGCCGTCGGCAGGCGTGAAGGTCATCGTGACGTTGCCGGCACCAGGAACCTTGTAGTCCGTGGCCTTGTACTGATCGCCATGCGCGTGGCGGCCGATGACGATCGGCTTCGTCCAGCCGGGCACGAGTCGCGGAATGTTCGAGATCACGATCGGCTCTCGGAAGATGACCCCACCGAGGATGTTGCGAATGGTGCCGTTCGGGCTCTTCCACATCCTCTTCAAGCCGAACTCCTCGACCCGAGCTTCGTCTGGGGTGATCGTCGCGCACTTCACGGCCACGCCGTGCCGCTTCGTTGCATTGGCAGAATCGATCGTGACCTGGTCATCTGTTGCGTCACGATTCTCGATGCTGAGGTCGTAGTAGTCGAGTTCGACATCGAGGTACGGCAGGATCAACTTGTCCTTGATGAACTGCCAGATGATGCGTGTCATCTCGTCGCCGTCCATCTCGACGACGGGGTTCTTCACCGTGATCTTGGCCATGATGTTGCCACTCCTCTATGTTCCAACAAGTTCCAACTTGTATTCGACTTGTACAGCCTAGCGTTTGTAAGCTGCGTCGATGAGCATCGAAGAGGCCGTTGGATCGCCGACTCGTGAACTGCCGGATGGTTGGTCGATCGAACCCTTGACGGGAACTCTCGGCGCACTCATCGTCGGGCCCGACCTCGCCAAAGTCCTCTCCGAGGCGGAGGTGGCATCGATCCGATCTGCACTCCTCGCATACCGGGTCGTTTTCTTTCGCAACCAAGCCCTCTCGCCCGACGAGCACGTCGGCTTCGCTCGTCGATTCGGAGCGTTGACCCCGGCTCACCCACTGCTCGGCGGGCTCGACGACGATCATCCCGAGGTATTGGTCCTCGATAGCACCGACTACCCGCTCGGCGTGGGGAGCAGATCGAACGGCACCAGCTACAACAATCGCTGGCACACGGATGTCACGTTCAGCGAGCGTCCCCCGGCTGCAACGATCTTGAGCGCTGAAATCATCCCGGCGCGTGGCGGCGACACGTTGTGGGCCGACCTCGTCGATGCCCACCAGACGCTGTCGCCGCCGATCCAGATGCTTGTCGAGGACCTTTTCGCCGTCCATGATGCGAGCGGAACGTTCAATCGCTTTCGCGAGGATGACCCCACCGGCGCACAGCAGGCGAGCTTGGCCAAACTCGCACCCGTCGTCCACCCCGTTGTCCGAATTCATCCCGAAACCGGCGACCGAGTCCTGTTCGTCAACGAGACGTTCACCCAGCGGATCGTGGGCCTGTCACCCATCGAGAGCGACGCCATTCTGCAACTTCTTTACGCCCATACCGTCGAACCCGAACGAGTGGTCCGTTGGAAGTGGCGAAAGGGTGATCTCGCATTCTGGGACAATCGAGCAACGGCGCACTACGCAGCCGCCGACTACGGCGATCATCGACGGTTGATGCACCGCGTCACCATTGCAGGCGATGCACCGTTCGGCTCGAAGCCGCGTCCCTGATCGCAGCGATCTACGATCGAACCCATGGACTTCGCCTGGACGCCCGATCAGATCGAACTGAGGGAGCGTGCCCGCAAGGTGGCCACCGAAGCCGTCGCACGCTACGGCAGGCACAACGACAGTTGGATCAACGGCTACAGCAAGGAGTTCGCGACCGAGATGGCCGCGCACGGTTGGATCGGGATGACGTGGCCGATCGAGTTCGGCGGCGGCGCAAGGCCGGCGATCGAGCGACTCATCGTCGGCGAAGAGATGATCAGCGCCGGCGCGCCGATCGCTGCGATGTGGTTCGCAGATCGTCAGATGGGGCCGACCTTGATCGCCTACGGGAGACCCGATCAGCAGGCCGAATTCCTGCCGAAGATCCTCAGCGGTGAGACCACATGGTGCATCGGGATGAGCGAACCCGACGCAGGCAGCGATCTGGCGAGCCTCACAACCGCCGCTGTCCGCGATGGCGACGACTGGGTGATCAACGGCCAGAAGATCTGGACCAGCTTCGGCGAGGTAGCCGATTACTGCTACCTGATCTGCCGGACGAGCAACGATGGACCACCGCACGCCGGGATCAGCGAGATCATCGTGCCGATGGATACGCCCGGGATCGAGGTCCGTCCGATCAAGGACATGACCACTAATCGCCACTTCTGCGAGGTGTTCTTCACTGACGCACGTGTGCCTGCGCTCAACCTCGTCGGCACCGAGGGCGCAGCGTTCAAGCAGACGATGCGACAGCTCGAGCACGAACGCGGTGGAATCGACCGGCTCGTGAGCAACCATGCGCTCTACCTCCAGGCTCGCAAACGCGCCGACACGACCGATCCCTTGATCCGTCAGCAAATCGCCGCGCTGGAGATCGCATACAGAATCGGTCGGATCCTGGTCATCCGAGAAACACTGCGGCAGGCACCTGCTGGATTCAGCGCAGCCACGAAGTGCTTCTGCACCGAACACGAAGTACGGGTCGCCGACTTCGTGGCCAGGGTCCTCGGTGCCGAGGCCACGCTCTGGAACGAGACAACTCAGGGCCTGTGCTACGCCCCGGGGTACACGATCATGGGTGGCACCTCCAATGTCATGCGCAACATCCTTGGAGAGCGAGTGCTCGGTCTCCCGAAATCCCCCTGAGCCGCCTTCAGCCTGCGCCGGCGATGCTGACGAGAACAAGTGCACTCAGTGCGAGGCCCATCCCCCACGCCTGCGACTTGGACACGCGCTCCTTGTCGAGACCGAACGCGAGACAAACCGTGCTCACCGGGTACAGCGCGACGACGACCACCACCACCGAGAGCAATCCGCGCCGCACCGCGAGCAGGTAGAGGAAGTTGGCCGACATGTCGAGCAACCCGGCCAGCGCCGCGAGCTTCCACGCTGAACCGTAACCCCGGAGTTCGGTGCGGGTGGCAAGAGCCAAGCCGGCGATCATGACGATCGACACGGCGCGAGCCGCGACCAACGGCCAAACGCCGCTGCTCGCGGTCGTCTCGCCCAACGCGATGAAGATGACCGCGAAACCGAGCCCGGCAAGAAACGCGAACCCGATCGTCGACCGGCGGGTTGCAATGTGGCGCTGCCCGACTGCTCCGCTGACCAGCGCGACAGCGGCGACCGCGACGATCATGCCGAGGATGGCCAAGGCACTCGGTCGTTCACCATTGACGAGTCCGAACGCAACCGGCAACACGGCGCTCGTGACAGCAGTGATCGGAGCTACCACCGTCATCGCGCCGTGTGAGAGCGCGTGGTAGAAGGACGCGAGAGCAACGGCGGAAGCCAACCCGGCGATTCCTCCCCACATCAAGTCAGCTTGCGGTGGCCACGCAGTGCCGATGACCAGCACGACCGCGACGGCTATCACGCCACTCGTGATCTGACCGTAGAAGCTGACGGCGATGCTCGGCGCGTGCCGCGTTGCGCGTCCTCCGCTGTAGTCGGCCACCCCATACACGACCGCACACAGGAAGGCGAGTGCGATGGCCATCTCCTACAGTTAGCACGCGACCTGCTCGCGGCCGCGTCTCGGTGTGGTCAGGGTGTGAATCTTCCCTTGGCAACGACCTCACCGGATGAACCCTGGGATGGATCCTTTGGACCGGCCACCGACTCTCGCGTGACGGTGAGGATCGGGAAGTCCTCGATCGCAACGCCCGCCCAGAGAATCACGTCGTCGGCCTCGTGGAACGTGCCGATCGGTACGAGTCCGTTGCCGTCCTCGCTGCGCAGCCACGCTTCGTAGAACTCACCGTCGTCACGCCGGGGCAGGCCCGGCAGTGCCAGTCGAATCCAAAGCCCCGACTCGCGTCGATCGATCTCTGCGGACCCAGTGAGCCCGGGCGCGAGTTCGGTCCCCTCCAATTGAATGGTCGCGTCGACCGCCGCTTCCGGCGCCTCGACCCGATCGGCTCTGGTCACCGCAAACACGATCATTCCTGCGGCCGCAGCGCCCAACAGTGCCGGGCCGATCCATCCTGATCGACTGCCCCGGCGGTGACTCCGGCCGCGTGGACGGGGTTGCATGCGACCCTGACTCGCGGACGCATTGCCCGCGAGACCCGAGATCTCGGCAACGATTCGGTCGCCGAGATCGGGCGACGGATCCGCCCACGACGACTCGGTCGAAAGCGTCGCGAGCATGGCGTCGAGTTCGGCCTGGTCGAAGGGGTCGAGAGGCGCGTCGACCGAGTCGCCGGTCAGGTACGCGACGCGTCGATCATTCCTGTTCTCGTTCGTGGATTCGTCTGCCATCTCACCTCCTTCGATCTCAGTACGCACTCGTGACTTCCGCGGTTCGCGTGCATGGTCAGTCGCCCGGCCCGCTGCTCGGCGTTCGAGGCGGGTCATTGCCGGGGTGGAGGCCTTCGCGAAGGTGTCCGAGCCGAAGCGCGAGCGATTTGTGCGCACGGTAGGAACGCGACTTCACGGTACCGAGCGGGAGCGACAACCGATCAGCGATCTCTGCGTGAGTGAGATGATCGAGATGTTGGAGCCGGACGATCTCCCGCTCGTCATTCGGCAAGGCGTCGACAGCCTCACGCACCTGCCACACGTGGTAGATCTGCTCGGCAGACGGCGGAAGCGTGATCAAGGCCGAATCGTCTGGCGACGCGTCGTCGATCGGTGTGGTCGGGCGCCGCGCCTCGCGACGGTGGATGTCAATCGCAACTCGTCGGGCGATCGTCGCCAACCACGGCCCCAGCTCACGCCCTGCGTCGAACGTTTCTGCGGCTCGCCACGCTTGGACGAAGGTCTGCTGGGTGGCTTCCTCAGCAAGCGAACGATTGCCGAGGATCCGGTTCGCAACGGCAAAGACCAGGCGCCCGAACGTTTCGTAGACCTGCCGAACCGCATCCGGGTTGCCTGCAGCAAAGTTCGAAACGACCGCTGCATCCACACCGGCGATCGTAGAGCAGAAGGTCAGACCGGGGCCGACTCATCCAACTGGTGGGCACGACGGGGCTCGAACCCGGGACCTCCACCGTGTCATGGTGGCGCTCTAACCAACTGAGCTACGCGCCCGCAGCGGGCGAAACGTCCCGAAGCCGGGGCGAATGCGCTCGATACAGCGGCGAAACATTACCACGCTGTCGTCCGAAAACGAACCGGAAACGAGGTCGAATCAGTTCCCGGCGATCACCTTCGGATCACACTCGAAATCGTTGCTCTGGCCTCAGGCCACCCAGGGACCGACACCGGCTACACGATCGACAGCGATGCGCACGATGCGTCCGGGTGGCGGATTCGCCATTGGCGGGAAGATGGCACCTTCGCCCATGAAGCGGGGAGCGAGTTCTTGCAAGAGCGCCGGCGCGCCACCCTCGGTGATCCGCGCCCTGCCGTAGAGCACGGCGTAGTTGTCGAGACCGATGGCGTTCGAGCCGGCGACCCCGAACGACACGGCAACTCGTTCGTCGCGTTCGATGTTGCGCATCTTCTGACCGCTGCCGAGGTGGCCGACCACCACCTCGTCGCCCTCGAGACCCAACCAGATCACCGTGACCTGCGGCGAGCCATCGGCGTTGAGTGTGACGAGGTGGCCGTGAGCGCCTGCCTCGATTGCAGCGACGAGTTCCGGATGAAGTGTCATGTGCTGACAGTAGACGCGATCCGAAAGGGGAAGGCCCAGCTGGGCTTTGATCAGCGCAGCCGCAATGACACCTCGTTGGCCATCAACCTGCCGCGCCGGGTGAGCACCCACCGGTCATCGAAGAGTTCGACGAGACCGGGCAGGTCGTCGCCGTCGAGGGCACAGCGGGGAACGCCTTCGCGAAGTCTGAGCTGCAGCTGCAAACCTTCGATTCGTCGCTCCTCCGGTTCGAGCCGCTCGCCCGATGCCTCGACCGATTCCGACAACTGCACGTGGTCGATGTACCGATCGGGAGTTCGCACGTTCCAGAACCGTCGCCCGTAGCGGTGGGAATGACCCGCGCAGCCGAAGGCCTGGTAGTCGCCCTGGTGCCAATAGACCAGGTTGTGCCTGCACTCGTGGCCGGGCTTGGCCCAGTTGCTGACCTCGTAGTTGACCAAACCGGCTGCCGCGAGCAACTCGTCGGCCAGCTCGTACTTGTCGGCGAGGTCGTCGTCGTCAGGATGACGTTCTGGTTGCGTGGCGAGTGGCGTGCCCGCTTCGATCGTCAATGCATACGCCGAAATGTGCGGCGGATCGAGCGCCAACGCTCCGCGGACCGTGCGCTCCCAATCCGCAAGCCGCTCGCCTGCGCCTCCGTAGATCAGATCGAGGTTGAGCGTGGGGATTCCCGCGGCACGGACGCAATCGACGGCGCGATCGACGTTGGCGGGGACGTGGGTGCGGCCGAGCGAGAGGAGGACCTGGGGGACCATCGACTGCACGCCGATACTCACCCGGTTGACGCCGGCGGCTGCGTACGCACGCATCATCTCAGGCGTCACGTCGTCGGGGTTGCATTCGACGGTCACCTCCGCGTCGGGTGTCCGCGGGATGGCGGCGATCACATCGGCGAGGGCCACGGGTGACACGAGCGTGGGCGTGCCACCGCCGACGAAGATCGTGTCCGCGACCGGAAGGCCGGCCGACACGTGACGGTCGATGTCGAGCGTCAGTGCAGCGAGGTACTGATCGATCAGATGATGGCGGTCGGTCCACGTTGCGAACGCGCAGTAGTCACACCGTTTCGAACAGAACGGGATGTGGACGTAGACGCCGAACGGATCGCTCATCGGCAATCAATCTACGGGCCCCCGCCGCGCTCGACCGCGGAGTTGGCTCAGCCTCCAGCGGGGCGGAACAACAGATCGAGCGCGTCGAGCCGCTGTCCTACCTGGTCGACCGGCACATCGAGCATCGCTGCGATCGCTCGGGTGTCGTCGCCGCGCACTGTCAGGACCTTGCCGTTGAAGTCTTGCCGCTGAACCTGGATCATCCGCAAGAATCGGGCCAGCATCTCGAACGGTTGGCCCGAGAGTTGGGACAACTTGACGAGGTCGACTGCCATCTTGCGCCCGCTGATCGCATCGACGGCTGCATCGGCAGAGACTGCCTGCTCGTCCCGAGGCAGGAGCTGATCGACGGG
>JANOEM010000605.1:0-6572 GCA_031413195.1 Actinomycetes bacterium | reverse complement strand
CCAGGTAACCCACCAGCCCGGCCATGTAGTAGACGATGGCCGCGACCGACAGGCCTTCCACCGTCTGCTGCAGCCGCAGCTGCAGGCGCGCGCGCCGGCTCGAGGGCGGAGTCGACGCCGTGGAAAAGCAGGATCTGGCTGCTCGTGTAGATGCGGACGACAAACAGGATGCCGGCCCCCAGCAGCATGAACTTGATTCGCCACCGCATCGTGCCCACGGAGGCCCGGAAGGTGCGTTCGAAGTTGACAGCCCCACCCGCGAGGACTACCTCTGAGCTGAGTCATGTGGCGGTTATGGTGATGTCAAGGGATCGTTCGTGTCTCGACATATGCGCTCGTGTCCGACGACAAGGCGAACACAGGGCGCACAGCGACAGCGCGTTGCAACAACGATCAATTGGATGACGAGATGAGCGAGGCAAGCCCGAGACCGTCGAAGAGATGTTCGTGCAATTGGCGACTGGCGTGACGACCACACCGAGTTCGTTGACGCTCGAAGGGGTCGCATCGTCGACGCTGTACTTCTCCGATCGACCCGAACGCGTGGTCGGACAACTCACGACCGAACAGTTCGTCGACGACTGGAACCTCGGCCCCGACAGCTTCGAGGCGGACCCGTCGAATGCAGTAGTGACCTTTCCCGACGCTGACGTCACGCTCGACGATGCCGTGGTGGTGCTGAGTGAGCCTCGCCTCGACAACGGCACACTCACCTATTCCGTCAAGGTCCTCGAGGGCACCCCACCCGCAACAGCCGGCGCATCCAGCCTGTTCATCGACCCGCTAGGTCGGCCACTGTCGCCGGTGTCGGGCTGTGGCGTACGCCGACGCGAACGCCGTCGTGAGCCTCGCTAGCGCTGATCGCTCCGTTGACCGTTCTCCGGTCAGGGCCGCAACCGTGACCTCGTCACTGCGATCTCCGTACGAGACGCCGATCGCGACCCGCGACCGATGATCGAGGCATTTTGGTGGGGCGGACTCGCTGCGTCGTCGCTGCTGATCGGCGCGCTTCTTTCGTATCTGTTCGCTCCGAGTCGCACGGTGATCGCCGCTGTGATGGCGCTCGGCAGTGGCCTCCTCATCGGGTCCGTGGCCTTTGACCTCGTCGACGAGGCCTTGACCACGAGTTCGGTTGGCACCGTCGCACTCGTCGTCCTGGCAGGGTCGGCGGTGTTCACGATCGGGAACTGGGAGCTCAACCGTCGCGGCGCATCGGCGCGCAAGGACCCCACGGGCGCGCAAGCGGATGGATCGCCGATGGCGATTTTGATGGGATCGATCCTCGATGGAATCCCCGAGTCCTTCGTCCTCGGTCTCACGGTGCTTCAGGGTGGCGTGAGCGTTCCGCTGCTCATTGCCGTCTCGCTGTCCAACCTGCCGGAGGGCATCTCATCGTCGAGCGGAATGCGGGCCGCAGGCTGGCCAGTACGCCGAGTGATCTTCATCTGGCTCGCGGTCGTCGTCGTGTCCGCCACCTCGGCGGCAATCGGCTATGCACTGCTCGATCCGGCCAGCGGTCGCACGGGCGCGCTGGCTCAAGCCTTCGCTGCGGGAGCACTGCTGACCATGTTGGCCGACACGATGCTCCCCGAGGCGTACGCCACCGAAGGCGTGTTCACCGGGTCGGTCGTAGCCGTCGGATTCGCAGTGGCGATCGCGCTCGAAGCGCTCTGAGGGTCCACCGACCTGCAGACGGCGTCGACGCTGTTCGACGGCCTGAATTCGCTCGAGTGCTCGTGACGGTGGCGGTCAGAGGATGCTCGGCGCGAGGAGTCCCAGTTCGCGGGCTCGGTCGACTGCCTCGTTGCGGCCTGACGCTCCGAGTTTGCGGTAGATCGAGGTTGCTTCGGTCGCCACCGTGTTCCGTGAGATGTACAGACGCTGTCCGATTTGCTTGAGTGAGAGGTGGGTTTGGAGGTAGGGAAGCAGTCGAAGCTCTGCGGCCGACAGACTTGATGTGGCCGTATCCGTCGGCCACTTCGTCAGGAGTTCTCGCAGCGCCTCGATGCGCGCATTGAGAACACCGAGCTTCGGCCTGTGGTACAGGATGTCATCAATTTCGTGTACCAGGGTCCTGGCTCCGTTCGGATCGGCCAGTGCGAGATGCGCGTCGGCCATCTCGAGTCGTAACCAGACCGCTGCCCACGGGCTCGCCCACGTGACGAGTGACCGCAATCGCATCGCCTGCAGCAACTCCGCACGTGCGACCTCGGTCTCGTTGCGGTGCAGGGCCAGACGAGCCGAGGCCGCGCTGACGACGGCGTTGAAGCTGTACTCGGACATGTGCGCCGTCTCGATTACCGAACGTGCTCGTGCGACGTCGGCAGCGGCGCCGAGCCAGTCGTTCTGGTCCATCGCCAGCACCGCCCGGTAGCTCAGATTCCTCGCGAGAGGGTCGCCGAACCCTGGTGCCGAAGCGGCGGCCTCGATGCTCTCGGAGAACAGCAACTGAGCGCCGTCGGCATCGCCGGCGAGCCAGCGAGCAACGGCCAGATAGCCGACGACGGCCGGCCGCCATGGACCCCAGACAGGTTCGTTGGCGACAACGAGCGCCGCATCGGCCCCCATTTCGGTGGGACCGTGAGCGCAGAGGAACGCGCGAAGTGCACCACGGGTGTTGTCGAACAGCGTGTCGTCCCTGGTCGAGTCCGCTGACCGGGCGATGTGCTCGGACCATCGCATGGCGGCGATTGGTTGGCCGGTGACCGCCGCGACCCAGCCGGCCATCGCTGCGATCATCGGCTGGCCCTCGATTGTCGCATCGCCGAGATCACGGAGCCATCGCTCGACCGTGTCCATCCGTCCTTGGGAGTACGCGAGCGGGAGTTGCGTGGTGAGCAGCCGTATTGCAGGCGCAGGATCACCGGCAGCCCGTGCGTGGAAGATCGTGCGCTCGACCGACTGTGCGGCCTCCCACCACTGCGCAGCCCGCAAATGGAGCGCAGCGACGACATCGGGACGGTCTCGTGTGATCTCGTCGAGCAGGACCGAACGGAACAATGGGTGGTAGCGGTACCACTCACCTCGATCGTCCAGGGGGACCATGAACAGGTTGCTCCGCTCGAGCGACTCGAGCATCTGGCCCGAACCGATCGAGTCGGTGACGGCATCGCACAGCGGCGCACACATCACTTCGAGGATGGCTGTCGCTTGAAGGAAGTGCAGCGTGTCGGATGACAGAGCCGACAACACCTCGCGTCGGATGAAGTCGGCAATGACACGTTCGGGAGGAGCATCCGGAGCAGAAGGCGCACGTGGCCGAGCGCGACGTGGTGCGAGCGCCGTGAGATAGACGCCCGCCGGCCATCCCTCCGTCACGTGCATGAGCCGTTGGACCCGCTCAGGTCCGGCGGGCAGGCCGGCGCCTGTCAGGAGTTGCTGGATCTCGCCATCGTCGAACGCCAGGTCGGTCGGTCCGATCTCGAGGATCTCGCCACGCATACTGCGCCGTCCCGTGGCTAGCCAGACGCTTTCGCGACTGGACACTGCCACCTGAACGCCAGGAGGCAGCAGGTCGACGAACAGGTCGATCGCGTCACGGCATTCCTGCGAGGTGATCCTGTGCAGGTTGCTGAGCACGAGCACGCATGGACGATCGACAAACCGGATCGATGCGACGAGGCGGGGCACGGCCTGGCCCAGAATCGAAATGCCCGATGAGGCCAAATCGTTGAAGAGGGCGGGATCGATCGTGCGAATCCGCGACAATGCGTGACTCATCGACGTCAGCAATCGGACAGGGTCGTCATCACCACGGTCGAGCGAGAGCCAGGCGAAGGGTCGGTCGTCGAGTTCTGCCCACTCGGTGAGCAGCGTCGCCTTCCCGAAGCCAGTTGGCGCCGAGACCACCACGAGGGGGAACTCGGCCCCCGCGACAAGTCGGTCCGTGAGACGTGGCCGCTGCAGCGTCGAACGGCGGATCTGAGGGCGCCGAACCTTCGCATCGACGACGACCTGGAGGTCGGGAATCGAGCCGACCGCTTCCGGCACCTCGCCGACCACGACGAGCTGCGCACCGTGGGTGACGATCCCGGGCTGAGGCGAACTCATCGAAGCCATCGCCGAGGTCTGACCACGGTCGAGAGCGTAGCGGAGGAGGCCACATCGGCGACCGCCGCCGGAGCCCGTCCGATCAACGATGGTTCACGAGCCGGACCGGCCAGTCGATCGCGACCGGTTGTTACTCCTCGATGACTACGTACGGATCGATCGGTCGCGTGACGATGTAGGCCAGGACCCCGATGACGGGGACGAACACGATGAAGAGGAACCAGAGTGCCTTGGCCACACCGTGATGGTCCGTGCGCCGGAAGTTGTCGATGAAGCACCAGATGACGATGAACACCCACAGGACGAACATCGAGAACACAAACAGGCTCCAGATCACTCCGAGCAACGGGAAGTCGTACGCAAGCATCTCAACACTCCAACTGTGCCGGCCAACCCGCAGATTGCCGGATCACGTAGTTTGCAGTCTGCAGCGGGTGCCGCAGATCAATTCGAACGCTATGGCATGTCGAGCCCCGCCAACCAGGGCCGATCGTCATGCCGTCGGGAATCAGTGATCGTTCAGTCGCAGGCGGGCCCGACGGCAGTTTCCAGAGCTTCAAACTGGGTCGAGACCGCAGTGACGCCCGACACCGCCGCCGTGACCTTCTCGGCGTCTGTCGTCGCCGATTCGACCGAGGTCTTCAGGCTCTCCAGCGCCGACTTGACGGCGTCGACCTCGGGCTCGTACTCGGCCGCCGACGCCTTCAGGGCGTCGGTGTCTGTGATCACGACGCCAAGGGCGGTCTCGAGGCCTTGGATCCCATCGTCGGCGACGTTGACGTCTTTGAGGTCCTGGACCGAACTCTTCAGCTGGTCGCGATCCTGACAAAAGGCCGACTCGTCGCTTCCATCAGATGAGCACGCGGCGAGCATGAGCGCAACGGACACGGCAACAGGGGCGATGTATCGCATGGGGGTTCCTCCTCGGAATGATCTGCGAAATCTCTTGAAGCAGACTGCAAGTATCCGTTGTTGGGGCGCAGGCATCGTCACCCGATTCGAATGAACGTGTGACGATGCCCGGGCCAGGCACGGCAGATGGCCAACCTGCCTGTCACCGCCAATATCAGCCGGTCGTTTCGGCGTCCTTGGCGATCTCGGCGGTGTCGGCCTGGAGTTGCTTCTCCTCGACCTTGTCGGCCTTGGACATCGCCGCTTCGACCTTCGCACCCATGTCGGACACCGCCACCACGACGAGACCCGCCTGACCGTCGTCGAGTTGCTCGCCGAGTTCTTTGAGATCCTTGCGGCTCATGCCCGCTGACGCGTGCCCGGCAAGTGCGCCGAGTGCGGCACCGGCACCCGTCGTGACCGCCAACAGACCCGCACCGATCGCGGCGGCGGGAAACAGCGCGATGACGAGACCCGTGGCGAGACCAACGGTGCCGCCACCCACGCCACCGACTCGTGTCGGGGTCTCGTGCTTCTTGACGATCTTGACCTTGCCGTTGTCCTTGCGCTCGATGACCGCCGCGTCGTACGCGTCGATCAAACCATCCTTCATGTGCAGGTCATGCACCGCCTGGTAGTCGGCCTTGGCGTCGTCCACATTCGAATAGACGCCTGCGTACACCATGAACGTATCCATAGCCATTGATTGCTCCCTTGTTGGTTGAACTGTGTGTCGTTGACAATGATGCGGGTCGGGTCCGGCGGGTCATTCATTCGTTGTGGGTGATCCGGCGGAGACGTCCGCGATCGCACTCACGTCGTGTGAGTTCGTGCTCGCTGGATCACCGCTGTGGCAGCACGGGGTCGAGGAAACTGACGAGCACACGTCCTTTGAGCTGACTGCTCAGTGGCCGGCACCTGCTGTTCACCTGAGCGACATTGAGAGTTCACTCACTTCTCGCCGATTCATACGATGTGGATGATCCTGTGTTCGACCGACCGGTGACACTGAATTTCATGAGAGTCATCATCGTTGGAGGAGTTGCCGGAGGTGCTTCGTGCGCGGCGCGTTTGCGTCGGCTGGATGAGCACGCAGAGATCGTGATGGTCGAGCGCGGCCCGTACGTGTCGTATGCGAACTGCGGCCTGCCGTACCACATCGGCGGCGTGATCGAACACGAGAGCAGCCTGCTGGTCGCCAACGAACGTGTCTTTCGCGAGCAGTTCGCCGTCGACTGTCGAACCGGGTGCGAGATGATCGGCATTTCCGCGGCGGACAAGACGGTCGAGTTGCGTGACGTGGCCACGGGCACGGTGACGACCGAGCGCTACGACAAGCTGGTGCTGTCGCCAGGAGCGGCGTCGATCCGGCCTCCGCTTCCCGGCATCGACCTTCCCGGGGTCTTCGAAGTGCGGACGGTTCCCGACGCTCGACAGATTCGTGAGTGGATCGAGCGGGGAACGAGCTTCCTGGCCGGTATGGAGCGCTACTCCGGCTTCCAGACCGTGCGACCGACGCGACGTGCCGTGGTCGTGCCGTGGTCGTCGGTGGCGGTTTCATCGGGCTGGAGACCGCCGAGAACCTCGTCCGTCGGGGCTTCGCAGTGACCGTGATCGAGCAGGCGAGCCAG
>JANOEM010000604.1:0-3422 GCA_031413195.1 Actinomycetes bacterium | reverse complement strand
CCTTCGCGAACACGATTGCGTTGCTGCTCACCGCAGCGCAGACCTGCCACGCGAACGCCAGATCCACCCATTGCTGTTCGGTCGGCTGAGCCTTGGTGACGACCGTCCAGGTACTGCGGTCGAGGTTAACCGTGTCGGCGTTTTGGACCAGGAGACCGCCGTCGACCGTTCGAAGATCCAATTCCGCGTCGGGCGCGGCGCTCGCCGACAGCACGCGGAGGTTCTTCTTTGCGGTCAGGACTTGCAGTGCGTCGTCGTCGAACGACGGGGCGACGACGACCTCGGTGAAGACCGGGGCCAACGCTTCGGCAAGGGCTCTGTCGACCCGCCGGTTGACAGCGACGATTCCCCCGAACGCACTGACTGGGTCGCACGCATTGGCACGCACGTAGGCCTCGGCGATCTCGGCGTGGATCGCCACGCCGCACGGGTTTGCGTGCTTGACGATCACCACCGCGGGCTGACCGATTCGATTCACCAGCCGCCACGCCGCTTCGGTGTCGTAGACGTTCAGATAGCTGAGTTCCTTGCCGCCGTGTTGTACGACGCCGTCCCACCAACTCGTCTCGCCAACCCGTCGGTAGCGAGCACCCAGTTGATGCGGGTTCTCCCCGTAGCGAAGCGGCTGGGCGAGCTCCAACGACAGATGCAGCGTCGCGGGGAGCCCGGTCGCATTCACGTCCGTTGCACTCTCCGTCACGGCGAACCAGTTCGCGATCTCTGCGTCGTACGCAGCGATCCGGGCAAAGGCATGAGCAGCCAAAGAACGACGGGTCGCCGCGGACAACGAACCATCCGCTCGAAGTTCGGCAAGCACAGCGCCGTATTGATCGGGCTCCATGACGACACCCACATGGGCGTAGTTCTTCGCAGCAGCGCGGATCAGGGTCGGACCGCCGATGTCGATCAGGTCGATGCTCGGATCGGAACCGAACGGATACAGATTGACGACGGCGAGCCCGAACGGTTCAATGCCGTACTGCTGCAATTCGGCAACGTGATCAGGCTGATCGAGATCGGCCAACAGCCCGCCGTGGATCACCGGGTGCAGGGTGACGACGCGGTGACCGAGGATCGCCGGGTACCCGGTGAGATCGGCGAGGTCCGTGACCGGCAAGCCCGCCGCGGCGACCGCCTTGGCAGTGCCACCGCTGCTCACCAACTTCCAGCCGAGGTCGTGAAGGCCCGTTGCAAATTCGACGATGCCTGTCTTGTCGAATACCGAGAGAAGCGCAGTTGCCACGTGTGGATCGTAGAGCATCGATGGTGCGCGATCCGTTTGAACAGATGAACTACGGTTCGGATTACAAGTCAGTGTGACAAAGCGCTGAGATCATTGGAGGTACACACGTGGACATCAGCAAGATCTCGAAGGGAGGCTTGGTCTTCATCGGATCGAGCCTGCTCTTTCTCATCGCTTCCTTCCTCACCTGGTTCTCCTTCGATTTCGGAGACTTCGATGGATTCGCCAACGCTGACTTCACGGGCTGGGACACCGGCTTCTTGTGGTGCGGGTTGTGGGTCATCGTTTTCGTCGGCCTCTCAGTGACCCTCGCACTACCGGCGTTCGGACAAGACGGCGTAAAGCTCCCCCCTGTCGCGTATCTCGGCGCCGGTGCTGCCGGAGCGCTGCTGGTCATTCTCAAGCTGCTCATCGGTGAGACCGGCTTCGATCGCGGTATCGGCCTCTACATCGCAACCATTGCGGCGATCGGGGTGGCCGGCGGCGGGTTCTTGAAGTTCCAGGAGTCCGGCGGCAGCCTCAACGACTTGAAGGACGTCAACAAGTTGAAGGGCCAGTTCGGAGCACCGGGTGGCGGCGCGCCGCCTCCTCCTCCCGGCATGTCCCCGCCTCCGCCTCCCCCACCACCCGGCGGCGGCAATCCTCCGCCACCTCCTCCGCGGTAACACTGCGAGATTTGCCACACAGCGTGTGGCAAATCTCGCACGGTCCCGAGTGTGAGCCGCTGAACTAGAGGGCAGCGACGATCTCAGCCATCAGGTCGCTGGCTTCGGTCGGGTTGAGACCGACCCGCACGCCGGCGGCCGCAAGCGCATCCATCTTGCCCTGGGCAGTTCCCTTGCCACCGCTGACGATCGCGCCGGCATGGCCCATCTTCTTGCCGGCGGGAGCCGTGACGCCTGCGATGTAGGCGCTCATCGGCTTCGAGACGTTCGACTTGATGAACTCCGCTGCCTCTTCCTCGGCCGAGCCACCGATCTCGCCGATCATGATGATCGCGTGGGTCTCGGGGTCGGCCTCGAACTCGGCCAGACACTCGATGAAGTTGGTGCCGGGCACAGGGTCGCCGCCGATGCCGACGCACGTTGAAACGCCGATTCCGCGTTGTTTGAGCTCGTACAGTGCCTGGTACGTGAGCGTTCCAGAGCGCGACACGATGCCGACATTGGGTCCGCCGGCCGAAGGCAGCGCGGCGATCTCGCCGGCGGTGATCCCGATGTTGCACTTGCCGGGGCTGATGATCCCGGGGCAGTTGGGCCCGAGCAACCGGGTACCCGGGAAGTCGCGCACGAGCGTGTTGAAGACAAGTGCTTCGTCCTGAGCGGGGATGCCCTCGGTGATACAGACGACGAACCGAACCCCGGCTGCGCCAGCCTCGAGAATCGCCGCTGACGCAGCCTTAGGTGGCACCGCAATGAACGATGCGTCGGCGCCTGTTGCTGCGACGGCTTCGGCAACGGTGTCGAAGACGGGAATTCCCTCGACGTCCTGGCCGCCCTTGCCGGGTGTCACGCCGCCGACGACCTGTGTGCCGTAGGCCTTGTTGCGGAGCCCGTGATACTTGCCCTGTCCACCCGTGAGGCCCTGGACGATGACCTTGGTGTTCTGATCGACGAAGATTGCCATGGCTCAGTTTCCGTTTCCGTTTCCGTTAGCAATTGCTACCGCTGCTCGAGCGGCTTCCAACATCGTGGGCTTGCTCTGCAGCACGCTTTCAGGAATACCGGCGCTGGCCAGGATCTGGCGGCCCTCTTCGGCGTTCGTTCCGTCGAGGCGGATCACGATCGGCGCCTTGAGTTGCACCCGATTCAGCGCCTCGACGATGCCCTTGGCGACCTCTTCGCCGCGGGTGATCCCACCGAAGATGTTGACGAAGATGCTCTTCACGTTCTGGTCGTAGTTGATGACCTCGAGCGCGGCCGCCATCACGTCTGCATTCGCGCCGCCGCCGATGTCCAAGAAGTTGGCGGCGCTCCCGCCGACCTGGTTGACGACGTCGAGAGTGCTCATCGCAAGACCTGCACCGTTGGCGATGATCCCGACGGAACCATCGAGTCCGATGTACTGCAGGTCCTTCTCACGGGCCAAGGGGTAAAACGAGACCGGATTGAGCAGTGCAAAGGCGCTGCTGGCCCGTGCGCCTGCCGGCGTGTTATGCTCGCGGTATGAGTGCGACGCA
>JANOEM010000603.1:0-17714 GCA_031413195.1 Actinomycetes bacterium | reverse complement strand
GGTTGATGACCTGAGCCTGGATGCTGACATCGAGTGCGCTCACCGGCTCGTCTGCGATGATCAGGGTCGGTTCGGCCGCCAGCGCGCGGGCGATACCGATCCGTTGGCGCTGACCGCCCGAGAACTCGTGCGGGAATCGGTTCGCGGCTGTCCTCGGTAAGCCGACCGAATCGAGGAGCTCTTTGACGCGCTCGTGCACCGCGACGCCAGTTCGCAACCGATGAGTGGTGATCGGCTCGGAGAGGATGCTCTCGACACTCTGCCGCGGGTTGAGGCTGGCGTAGGGATCCTGGAAGATCATTTGCACATGACGCCGCGCGAGCCGGAGCGCTTCGCCCTCCAATCCGGAGAGGTCGATGCCATCGAACAGGATCGACCCGGCCGTGAGCGGAACGAGCCGCAGGATCGCCTTGCCGACGGTGCTCTTGCCGCATCCGCTCTCTCCGACCAGGCCGAGGGTGCTTCCATCGGCGATGGACAGGTCTACCCCGTCGACAGCGCGCACCTGACCGATCACCTTGTCGAACAGCACTCCTTTGATGATCGGGAAGTGCACCCGGAGGTCGTGGACTTCGAGCATCAGCGAGCTGTCCAGACATCGGCCGTTGATGCGGCCGGGTTGACACAGCGAACGCGCGTGCCGACCTCGGTCTCTTCGAGATCGGTGCTGCTGCCGATGCAGGCATCGGTGACGGCCGGACATCGCGGCGAGAACGCACATCCCATCGTCCACGGAATGACATCGCTCGGAGATCCCGGGATCGGCAGCAGCCGGGTCTGCAGACCGTCGAGGCGTGGAACCGACGCAAGCAGCCCGCGCGTGTAGTGGTGGCGGGGGTTGGCGAACAGGCGGTGGCGTTCGCCGGTCTCGACGATTCGTCCGCTGTACATCACGTTGACGCTGTCGCATGTGCCGGCGACGACGCCCAAGTCATGGGTGATGGGTGATCAGGATCAAAGCGGTGCCGGAGTCGCTCACCAGGCTGCGCAACAGTTCGAGGACTTGGGCCTGGATCGTGACGTCGAGCGCAGTAGTCGGCTCGTCCGCGATGAGGAGGGCGGGTTCGCATGCGAGCGCGATCGCGATCATCACCCGTTGACGCATCCCGCCCGATAGTTGGTGTGGGTAGCTTTTCAGACGGCGACGCGCCTCTGGGATCCCAACCCGGTCGAGCAGTTCAGCTGCCCGGTCGAGTGCCTCGGATCGAGTCACCGGTTGGTGGCGGCGGATGGTCTCGGTGATCTGGCGGCCAACGGTGAGGACGGGATTCAACGAGGTCATCGGATCCTGGAAGATCATTGCGGCCCGCCGACCGCGGACGTCTTGCAACTCGCGCTCGGGTGCGTGGAGCAACTCCTGACCGTTGAGGAAAATGCTCCCAGACGTCGTGACGCCTCGCGCCGGCAGCAGCCCGAGGATCGCCAGCGAGGTGACGCTCTTGCCGCTGCCGCTCTCGCCGACGACGCCGACGGTCTCGCCGGCATGGACGTCGAAGCTGACCCCATCGACGGCGCGGACAGCCCGCCCACCTTGGATCTGGAATGTGACGTGCAGGTCTTGGACTGACAGGATCGGCTCGCCCTTGGTTGAATCGGTCATCCGTTCACCGCCGCAGCTTCGGGTCGAGCGCTTCGCGTGCCGCTTCGCCGAACAGGTTGAATCCGAGCGCGGTGATCAGAATCGCCATGCCGGGGAAAAAGGCGAGGTGGGGCGCAACGTTGAGCAGCCGCGTGGTGTCGGTCAGCATTCGTCCCCATTCGGGCACACCCGGGTCGGCCGAACCGAGCCCGAGGAACGACAGTGCTGCAGCGTCGATGGCAGCGTCGATGACAGCTGTAGACAGCGCGAGCGAGCCCTGGACCAGCATCGGCGCGACCGAATTTGGCAGGATGTGTCGCCTGACGAGCACGCGTCGACTGACGCCGACAGAGTACGCAGACGTGACATAGTCCTTTTGTCGCTCGCCGAGCATCGAGCCGCGGAGCAGACGGGCGAACAACGGAACGTTCGGAACCGCAACCGCGATGATGATCGCGGTCTGGCTCTGACCGATGACCGCAGCGACACTGAGTGCGAGCAGCAGCCCGGGAACCGCCAGCATGATGTCAGTGATCCGCATCACGAGGCCGTCGATCCAACCGCCGAATGCGCCGGCGATCAGCCCGATGATTCCGCCAACGATTGCTCCGATGGTGAGCGAGAGGACGCCGATCATCAACGAGGCGCGCGCGCCGTAGATGATTCTCGACAGTTCGTCGCGCCCTCCGGCATCGAGACCGAACCAGTGCTCGCTCGACGGGCCGGGGATCGACGTCGGCCTGATCTGGTCGAACCAGGTGTTTGCCCGCGGGTCATACGGCGCAAGCCACGGCGCGAAGATCGCGACGAGCACGAAAACGATGATGATCACACCACCGACGACTGCCAATGGATTGTGAATGATTCGACGCCAGGCCTCACGGCCGAGGCTGTTGGCCGCCTTGTCATCTCGAGGGTTGGGGCCAGGGTCGGCTGCGGAGTCGGCCAATTCCTTCGAGGATGCGCGAGTGAGCAGCCTCACGACACTCGGATCCGCGGGTCGATGACGGCGTACATGACGTCGACGAACAAGTTGACCAGCACGAACACGACCGCCAAGAACATCACGCCGCCCTGGATGACCGGGTAGTCCTTGCCGATGACGGCGTTGCCGATGAGTGATCCCATGCCATCCCAGGCAAAGACCGTCTCGGTCAGCACTGCGCCGGACAGCAGGAGCCCGGTCTGCAGACCGATGACGGTCACGATCGGCAGGAGCGAGTTGCGGAGCACGTGGACCCGGTTGACGGTTGATGTGCGGAGCCCCTTCGCGCGCGCAGTTCGCACGTAGTCGTCGTTGAGCGTCTCGAGCACGGATGCGCGAGTGATCCGGGCGATGATCGCGAGCGGGATGGTGCCGAGCGCAATCGCGGGCAGGATCAAGTGCCGGATGGAATCCCAGAACGCCGCGCCGTTCCACGCGAGCAAACTGTCGACCAGGTTGAGGTTGGTGACCTTCTCGAGATCGATCTTCACGTCGAGACGTCGTGTCGACGGAAGCAGGCTGAACTGGAGTGAGAAGACGTACTTGAGGATCTGGGCCAGGAAGAACACCGGAATCGACACGCCGATCAGGGTCGCCGCGACCGATCCGTAGTCGAACACGGTGCGTTCGCGCTTGGCCGACATGAATCCCAGCGGCACGCCGATGCCGACAGCAAAGATCATCGCTGCTCCGGCGAGTTCGACCGTCGCCGGAAACCGGCGGAAGATCTCGTCGCTGACATCGCGACGGAGTTGGATCGATTGCCCGAAGTCAAGCCGGATGACCTTGCTCATGTACGTGAAGTACTGGGTGAGCAGCGGCTTGTCGAAGCCGTAGGTCTTGTTGATCTCCGCGATTCGCTCGGGGTTCGAACGCTCGCCGAGCAGCGCGGTCGCAGGCCCGCCGGGGAGGGCTCGAACCCAGATGAACAACAAGATGCTGATTCCGAACAGGATCGGGATCAGCAGCAGCAAGCGGCGAACGATGAATCGAATCATGGGCGACAGGCACTCGCGTGTGGCGTGCCGAGAACGAACGAGCAGAGGTGGCGGGCCGTCAGACCCGCCACCTCACGTCGTGGTTGTGTATCAGCCGAGCGAAACGCCGGCAAAGCTCTCGAGCGATACAGGGCTCGGGACATACCCGGTCACGCCTGGCGCGAACGCCAATGCCGGCTGTGTGTGCACGTAGGGCACGCCGGGTAGGAAGTCCATGATCAGGTTGTTGGCCTCTTCGTACAGTGAAGTGCGCTCCGCAGCGTCGGCGGTGTCACGGGCGACAGTGAGAGCGTCGAAGATCTCCGGATTGTCGAAGCCCCACGCAGGTTGCGGCGTACGGAAGAAGACCCCGACGAAGTTGTCCGGATCGCCGTAGTCACCGGTCCAGCCGAGCAGGTACATCTGGGCGTTGCCACTGTTGACATCATCGAGGTACCCACCACGCCACGGCGCGGTCTTGGGGACCACGGTGAACCCGACGGCTTCGAGGTCTGCCTTGAAGGCTTCGAAGTTCGCCGTTGGATCCGGCATGTACGGGCGGCTGACTTCGCTCGGGTAGTAGAACTCGAGCGTCAAGTCGGTGACGCCGCTTTCGGCGATGAGCGACTTGGCCAATTCGGGGTCGTAGGCGTACTCGGTCACGGTGTCGCTGTGGCCGAAGAGCGATGGCGGCATGAACTGCGTCGCAACCTCGGAGCCCTCCGGGTACTTGGCCGTCACCAGCGCCTCGCGATTGAGTGCGTGGGCGATGGCCTGGCGGATCTGGGGGTTGTCCAGTGGTGGCTTGGCCTGGTTGAACCCGACGTAGCCGACGTTGAACGCCGGGCGGAGCAGGACCTCGAAGCCGCCGTCGGCCAGTGCCGCAGTGTCGGCCGGGTCGACCCCGTCGAAGCCCTGGATCTCACCGGTCTCGAGAGCCGTGCGTCGTGCAGGACCATCCGCAATCGGTGTGAAGATGAGCTCCTCCAGCAATGCCTTGTCGCCCCAGTACTCCTCGTTGCGGGCAAGGGTCAGCTTGTCGCCGGGTTCCCAGCTGACGAAGGTGAACGCACCGGTTCCGATCGGGTGCTCGGTACCGAACGTGCCGTCGAACGTGGGTGCGTCGTCGGCACCACCGACATCGTCGGCGCCGAACTCTTCCAGTGCCGTCGGGCTGGCGATCGAGAACGCAGGAACGGCGAGGCCGGCCAGGAACGCTGCCGACGGTGCCGTGAGGTTGATGACCGCTGTGGTCTCGTCGACTGCCTCGCAGCTCTCGTACAGGCTCGGCGTCACCCCGTCGCTGAAACCGCCGAAGACGGTGCTCCAGTAGTACGAGACGGCGGCGCTCTGCGCGACACCGGTGAAGTTGTACCACCGGTCGAAGTTGTAGCAGACGGCCTCTGCGTTGAACGGCGTGCCGTCATGGAACGTGACGTCCGGATGCAGATTGAAGGTCCACGACAACGCATCGTCGCTTGGCTCCCAACTGTCGGCGAGAAGCGGGGCAACGTCGGTACCGCCGGGCTGGGTAGTGACCAAGGTCTCGAAGATCTCGTGGATCACGCGAAGTGATTCGCCGTCGCTGACGAACGCGCCGTCGAGAACGACGGGATCCGACGATGCGCCGAAGACGAACGTGCCGCCTGATGCGCCGGCCTCGGTCGTTGCCTCGGTCGTTGCCTCGGTGGTCGCCTCGGTCGGTGCCGTGGTCTCGCTCGGAGCGGCGGTCTCAGCAGGTGCGGTGGTCTCGCCGGGTGCGGCGGTTTCCTCCGTGGCTGCTGCAGTCGTCGCAGTGCTCGTCTTGTCGTCGCTGCCACAGGCAGCCACAACCAACGCTGCAGCCATGCTGAGCGCAATGAGTTTCTTTGTAGGACGCATTTTCCTCCCTCTCATGAAATGCGGTACGCGCACCATAGCCGGTTCGTTCACTCCCGTTC
Source organism: Actinomycetes bacterium (assembly GCA_031413195.1). Classification (GTDB taxonomy): domain Bacteria; phylum Actinomycetota; class Acidimicrobiia; order Acidimicrobiales; family Ilumatobacteraceae; genus WLMZ01. The sequence continues at coordinate 12,233 of JANOEM010000603.1, read as the reverse complement.
TCAAGACCTGCGAAAGGTTGCTTCCGGAGAGCACGGGATCGGCGAACGACCGGCGTTGGCAACGATTGCGTCGATGACCTCGGGCCAACGGCTTCTCGGCAGAGCGTGACCCATCCCGGGGAACATCAGCAGACGGGAATTCGGCACAGCCCGCGCTGTAGCGAGGCCGCCGCTCGGCATCACGAGCGGGTCGGCGAGGCCATGGATGACCAGTGTCGGTGCGGTCACCGATCGAAGCGATCGAGTTCGATCGGGACTTGCGGCGATCGCCCCTAGTTGACGGGCCATCCCGGCGGGATTGTGGCTTCGTTGGAAACCACGAAGGAAGTCTTGCCGAGCCGTGTCCTCGTCGAACTCGTCGCCGGCGATCAGTCGATCGATCGCAACGGCATTGTCCATCAGTTCCGCCTCGGTTGCATCTCGCGAGCGCCTGAGATACCTCGGCAGCTTGCGCGCAAGTGCGATCGAGATCCGGCCGTTGAGCCGGTCGCCCGTGTTCGACATGATCGATGTGAGCGTCGCAACTCGGCTCGGATGGCCGATCGCCATCGATTGAGCGATCATCCCACCCATCGATGCCCCGACGACGTGAGCTCGTTCGATCTCGAGATGGTCGAGGAGACCGGCAGCATCGTCGGCCATGTCGGAGAGCAGATACTCGGAGTTCGCCAGTCTCTTCGAGACCAAGGACCCGACGGAGCGTCCGATACCTGGCGGAGTTCCGGTCATCTTGGTGGACAGGCCGATGTCGCGGTTGTCGAACCGGATCACCCGGAAGCCCCGGTCCGCGATCTGGCCGACGAAGTCGTCGGACCAATCGATCAACTGCCCGGCGAGTCCCATCACGAGCACGAGCGGCTCACCGGAGCCGACGCTCTCGTACTCGAATGTCATCGTTCCGATTACTGCCGAAGTCACACGAAAACTCTACGGTCGTGCGATTACCGATCGACGAAGTCGAACGCTCCGCCGGCTCGTAGCCGCTGCATGAAGGACGGCTCATACGCCTCGAGTGGGACCTCGCGAACCATGTGATCGATCAGCATTGCATCGTCGCCGACGAGGATCCGCCACTCGCCCGCCTTGACCCCTTCGAGGATGATCAGGGCCGCGTCGGCGGCGGTCAACGGCGCGTTGTCGCGAAAGGCTTCGGCCCGCTGCTGCATTCCCTGTCGGATGTCCTCGTCGCTGGCGATCGACAGGTCGAGCCCGGCTCGCAGCGAGCGCTCGCGAAGCTGGGAGATCTGGTCTTGGGTCATCTCCTTGGGATCGCGTCCGAGGATCATGCCCGAGTTGATGACGATGGACGTTCCGACGTGCCCAGGCATCACGACCGAAGCCTTGAGATGTGGCGCGTTGATGCGGAAGTCGTTGATCAGCGCTTCAGTGAAGCCCTTCACGGCAAACTTCGCAGCGCTGTAGGCCGTATGCGGGATGCCTGGACCGAGGGAAGCCCAGAACCCGTTGACACTGCTGGTGTTGACGACATGGCCTTCGATGCTGGCTAAGAGCAACGGCATGAAGGCACGAGTGCTCAGGTAGACGCCGCCCCAGCAAACGGCAAACGTCTTGTCCCATTCGTCGCGATTGTCGGCAACGAAGCTTCCCCCTCCGCCGATTCCTGCATTGTTGAACAGCAGGTTGATGTGGTCGGTGTGGTGGTCACTAACGACCGCGTCGCGAAACGTAAGGACCTGTTCTTCGACCGAGACATCAGCGACCGTGGCCGTCACTCGTACCCCTGGGGGGCCCTCGGCGAGCGCGAGCGCCTGCGTCTGGTGCATGTTTTCGAGCGAGACGTCGCACATCGCGACGTGGCAACCCTGCGCCGCCAGTTGTCTCACGAGTTCTCGACCCATGCCGGTTCCGCCGCCTGTCACGACCGCAAGGCGACCATCGAAGTGTTCCATACCTCGGACGCTAATGGGTAACCTTGCGAGTTCATGATCGACCACTCCGAACCGAGTGACGCGACGGCAAACCTGATGTCACCGCTGAAGCCGCATGTCATCGTGCTCTTCGGCGCGACCGGCGACTTGTCACGACGCAAGTTGCTCCCCGGCCTGATGCACCTCTATCTCGCCGGGCTGGTCCCGGAGTGCCGGATCATCGGCACCTCCCTCGATGATCTCGATGACACGGGCTTCCAGAAATTTGCGAGGCTGGCGTGCAAGGAGTTCTCCGTTCGCAACATCAGCGACAGTCAATGGGCGAGCTTCGAGCGGACACTTCGATACGTGTCGCAGCACAGTGGACCCGAAGGTTTGGCCGCAGCCGTCGCCGAAGCCGAGTCCGAACTCGGTGGTGAGCCGAGGCGACTTCACTACCTCAGCGTTCCTCCGAACGCGGCACGCGCAGTGGTGCACACGCTCGACCAAGCGGGGCTCGTGGAACGGTCGCGGATCATCATGGAGAAGCCGTTCGGGACCGATCTCGCGAGCGCTCGCTCGTTGAACGCCTCATTACACGAGACCTTCTCGGAGAGTCAGATCTTCCGTATCGACCACTTCCTCGGCAAGGAGGCGGCGCAGAACATCCTCGCCTTTCGATTCGCGAACGGCTTGTTCGAACCGATCTGGAACAGGGATCACATCGATCACGTCCAGATCGACGTGCCTGAGACGCTGTCGTTGGACTCCCGGATCGGCTTCTACGAAGCGACCGGTGCGTACCGTGACATGGTCGTCACCCACTTGTTCCAGGTACTGGCATTCATGGCAATGGAGCCGCCGACTGCGTTGGACCCGCGTGCGATCAGTGAGGAGAAGAACAAGGTCTTCCGATCGATGCGTCCGATCGAGCCGGCCAACGTGGTGCGGGGGCAGTATCTCGGCTACCGCGGTGAGGACGGAGTCGGTCGCGAATCCGAAACCGAGACCTTCATTGCCCTCAAGTGCGAGATCGACAACTGGCGATGGGCGGGCGTACCGTTCTTCTTGCGCACAGGCAAGCGGATGGCCGAAGGGGCGCGGATCATCTCGATCGCGTTCAGGGAACCTCCGAAGAGCATGTTCCCACCCGGGTCGGGGGTCGGCGCTCACGGCCCCGACCATCTCACCTTCGACCTGGCCGACGCCTCGAAGCTGTCGCTGTCGTTCTACGGAAAGCGCCCAGGTCCGGGCATGCGGCTGGACAAGCTGAGTTTGCAGTTCGCCCTCCACGAGACGGATCGTGCCTCTGATGTGCTCGAGGCGTACGAGCGTCTGATCCATGATGCGATGAGCGGCGATCACACCCTGTTCACGACGGCCGAAGGCATCGAGCGGTTGTGGGAGCTCTCGACGCCGCTGCTCGAGTCGCCGCCCCCGGTCCGTTCGTACGCAGCCGGTTCGTGGGGACCGAATGCGATCCACCAATTGATCGCGCCGCATGCGTGGCGGCTGCCGTTCGAGCGTGCCTGGCGAAGCAAGATCTGACCCGGCGTTCCGCGGCGATCAGCGCTCCGTTGGCTGGTGTTGCACCTCGAACCAGACGACCCGTCCGAACGGCGTCCGTTCGATTCCCCAGGCCTCTGGCACGTTCAGCAAGACGGCGAGGCGCAGGAGGTCCATCCCGGATTCGCTTCGGACGCCATCGGTGCTCGGCATCTCGGCGCCTCCGATGGCGACCTCCACCCGCAACCAGCCGGTACTCGCCGAGTACCACGCAGAAAGGCACGCGTCACCCGAGCCGTGGGTCAATGCATGGGTCACCACTTCGCTTGTTGCGAGCAGAGCGTTCTGCCAGAAATCGCTCTCTGCGTCCTCGTCGAGCAGATGCTTGACGGCCTCGCGGGCATCGTGGGGAGCCGTGGTCATCCGCTCGAGGCGAATCTCCAAGTCGGGCGGACCGTTGCTCATCGAATTTCCTTCCCGGTCGTCGGCAGCTCGAGAACGAACCCATTCTTGCCCATTGCCGCAGCTACGTGCGCAGCGGTTGGAGATGGGTCCCGTGGCCCCCGGCGACCGGTGTGAACTACGGTCCTGGTGGTGCCCGCCAGGTTCGATCGTGAGCAACTGATCGCCTTCAACGGCGGAACGGTCGACGATCTGATCGGACCCGGTCCCCGGTTGTTGTTCGTCGGGATCAATCCCAGTCTGTGGACTGCCGCAGTGAACGCTCATTTCGCTCGGCGGGGCAATCGGTTCTGGCCCGCGCTGTACGAAGCCGGACTCGTCCCACGAAGAGTCGACGCGAGCGACGGTATGAAGGCGAGCGACGTCTTGATGGTTCACGAGGCTGGGATCGGCATCACCAACCTTGTGCCGACCGCATCCGCGAAGGCGGACGAACTGACGAAACAGCAATTGCTCGACGGTGGCCGCCGGCTGGCAGTATTGGTCGCCGGTCTGCAACCGCTTGTTGTCGCCGTTCTCGGGTTGACGGCCTATCGGCACGCCTTCGATCGGCGAACGGCCGTCGCTGGTCGCCAGGCAGAGCGAATCGGTGAGACGGAGGAGTTTCCGGGGTCCGAGCTGTGGGTGCTCCCCAACCCCAGCGGCCTCAATGCGCACGAGACCGTGTCGTCGCTTGCCTCGGTGTACCGCCAAGCCGGTGAGGCCGCAGGGGTCGTGAATTGTCGTGCGGAGTCGGTTTGATCGCCCGTGCGGGGATGTGCGTTCTGATGGCTGTCATGCCTGCCGTCGCAGCGGCCTCGCAAGATCAGGGATTTCTGCCGGCCAGGCATGACTTCACACGACGCCGATCGCTCACCGTCGCCGCGGTGGGCGATGTCCTGACGGAGGGACCTGTGCTCGCCGCGGCGCGATCAGCGGCAGCCGGAACCGATCGTCGTTACGTGTTCGACACCCTGCTCGGCCAGATCTCGCCGGTCATCAGGTCGGCCAATCTCGCGATCTGTCATATGGAGGTTCCGATCGGGAATCCGGGTGCTCGAGTCGGCGAGTTCGGTCGCTCTGCATTCGGTGGCAATCTCATCCTTGCCCCGCATGAGATCGCCGGTGGACTGGGCAAGGCCGGGTTCGACAGGTGCAGTACGGCCTCGAATCACAGCAACGACCTCGGTCGCGAGGGGATCGACTCCACGTTGTCCGCCTTCGATGACGCCGGGATCGGCCACGCCGGTACTGCTCGAACTCCGGATGAAGCCGTCGACCGGGTCTTCTTCAAGGGCGGGATCGGCATCGCCCATCTCTCCTACACCCGCTACTCGAACACATCCGCCCCGGGTGATCCGTGGCGACTGTACTTCCCCCGAAGCGCGCAGGCTGTGATCGATGACGTCGTACGGGTCCGCCAGGCCGGGGCCGAAATCGTCATCATCAGCGTTCACGTCTCGCGCGAACTGCTGCGCGGACCAATCGAAGCGGACCGCGCGTTCATCGAGGCCATTACCGCCACTGCCGATGTGGATCTCGTGATCCAACACGGTCCACATGTCGTTCAACCTGTCGAACAGGTCAACGGTACGTGGGTCTATTGGAGCGTCGGCAACTTCTTGTCCGGAATGGGCCAGCCGGGAGCTCTGCGGTACGGCCCACCGACCCTCGACGGCCTGTTGGCGTGGGTTCGTTTCACTGAGTCGACGCCCGGGGATTTCGTCGCCACGCCGTCCAACGTTCTGATCTGCAACGAGATCGTGAGCCGGGTCGTGCTCCCCGTCGTGTCGACTCTGGCGGACCCGACACTCGACATCGACCTGCGTCGGCAGCTGGAGGGCTGTCTCTACCGTTCGGCGTCACTCGTGCCCGATCTGATCTGATCTGTTCAGGTCGTGTTCAGAACTCGACGAAACCACCGCTCTGGGTGGCAAAGAGCCCGCTCAAAGTGCCGAAATAGGTGGCATTGTGTAGCAGCCATGTCTATTGTTGGTCTTGCGACGGAAAGCAGCCACCATCAAGGGGGCAACAAGCATGGCGACCAAGTCTGTCCTCGGGGGTGATTACTCCCTGGATGAACGTTCTGATGATGAGCTTGTCGACCTCGCGCGGATCGGCGGGAGTCGAACAGGGGCGTGGGACGAGCTCTACCGCCGGCACGTGAACGCCGCCCGCGGAGTGGCCCGTCATCTGTTGTGGTCTCGACGCGGCGCCGCTGAGATCGTCAACGATGCCTTCGCCGAGGTCATCGCCGCCATCAACCGAGGACAGGGACCGAGGACGAACTTTCGGAACTACCTGCTGTCGTCGGTGCGAAATGGCTGCAGGGTTCGCAATTCCGAGCTTCGCGAGTCAAGCGAGGCACGCTCGAGCCTCGAAGACGTCGAGCGATTCGGTGCCGACGACCCGATCGCCCGATCTTTTTCCAACCTTCCCGACGATTTGCAGCGCGTGCTCTGGTCGACAGTCGTCGAGGGGCGAGGAGCCGAAGAACTGTCTCGGGATGCGCGGCGACGCCCTGCCTCGGTCGCGACAACTGTCCAACGTGGCCGTGACGCGCTCGTCGATTCGGTGATCGCCGACTATCAGGGGCGTCTATCGCCCTCTTCGTGTCGGCGGATCAGCGTCGAGTTCGGCCACTTCCTTCGTGGCCGAGCCGGAGACGTCGGAACGGCTCGCGTCGATCGACACCTCGCGTCGTGCACCGAATGCAGCAGCCTGGTGAACGATCTCCGAGACATCGACTGGTCGATCCGGTTGCTGGCGGTAGAGCCGGCCGAACCACACGCGGCTCTCGGTTCGGCCCCTGCCGGTTCGATGGCTGGTTCGATGGCCGGTTCGATGGCTGGTTCGATGGCTGGTTCGATGGCTGGTTCGATGGTCGATGTGTTGGCACGTCCTGCCCCTCGGGTATCGGGGGCGCGGATTGCCAGGTCGGTCCTCTTGGTGGCGTTCGTCGTGCCTGCCGCGCTTCTCGTCACGCAATCCAACCGTGAGGATTCGATCGTGCGAACTGGCGAATCTTGGGTTGGCGCTGCCGACGGCGGCGTCTCGGTCATCGCAGATGTCGACGACTCGACGGCTCCATCTCTCGGGCCGGTCGACTCTGGAGCCGACCAGGCTGCCCAGCCGGCGAGCAGAGGGTCCGTCCCTGAGCCGGACGATGATCGAGAACCGTCGTCATCCTCGGTCGGACAGGTCTCGGCCGCGAGTCCGGTGATCCCCGCATCCAAGCCGAGTGGCTCGCCGTCGACCGCGGCACCCACGCCGGTCTCGCCCGGCGCCGTTTCGCCGGCGCCCGCCCCGTCACAGTCGGGGGCCGCTGAGCCTGCGTCGTCGGCCACCTCCGTTCCGGCAACAGCGGGCTCGACCCCCGCCACTGCATCGGTGACCCCAGGCCCGGTGCCGCCGTTCACGACCGCGGCCGGCGGTGTGCCAATTCTGACTGTGTCTGCGACTGTGGCCGCAACTGTGGCCGCAACTGTGGCCGCAACTGCGCCGACGAATGGGGCCGAGCCTGCGCCAACGACTGGACCTACGACTGGACCCGCGACGGTTCCTGCGACTGTTCCTGCGACGATCCCTGCGACCTCGAGCGCAACGGTGCCCCCGCCGACTTCGCCGGCTCCATCCGTTCTCGCGACCACGCCTTCGGTGCCGACGGTGTCGGTGACCTCGGTGTTCACCCCGCCGTCGGCCCCGTTGCCGTCGTTCGTTGCGGTGCCGCTGACAGTCGCCGACAAAGTACTGCCATCGGGGTAGGCGCCCCCCCGAAGCCTGCCGGGCAACGGTGTTGAGCGGCTTCTGACCGACGGTCGATGTGGCTCGGCTCAGGTGGATATGCCGTCGGTAGGGTGATCACATGTCGACGATCCTGCAGCGAGTGCCGCTCGGTTTTCAATGGCCGACGGTCGATCCGTTCCTGTTCTGCGTTCACCATCTCGACGAGTACCCGATCGGGAACGAACTGCTCGGCCCGGCGGCGTCGCTCGATGGTCGAGAGATCGGCTCCGACTTCGAGGCAAGGGACGGCTGGCGGATGTACCACGGTCACGAGGTGCCCGGATTCCCGCAGCATCCGCATCGAGGCTTCGAAACGGTGACCTATGTCCGCCAGGGATTGGTGGATCATTCCGATTCATTGGGGGCGGCGGCCAGATATGGCCGTGGCGATGTGCAATGGCTGACGGCAGGCAGCGGGATCGTGCACGCCGAAATGTTTCCGCTGCTCGAGTCACAACGACCCAACCCGGCAGAGCTGTTCCAGATCTGGGTCAATCTTGCCAGGGCCGACAAGATGGCTGATCCGTTCTTCACGATGCTGTGGGCGGAGGACATCCCTCACTTGATCATCGACCGTGAGGGACGCCGGCATGGCGAGATCACCGTTATTGCCGGGACGTTGGAAGGTCTCGCCCCACCCCCGCCGCCACCGGACTCGTGGGCGTCACGGGTGGACAGTGACCTCGCGATCTGGCACGTCGTCTTGCAGCCTGGCGGTTCGTGGATCATGCCGGCGGCTACGTCGACCGAGACGGTTCGGATGGCGTACCTCTTCGCAGGTTCGGGTGCAGACTTCGACCAAGACCGGCTGCTGTCGGCCACCGGGGCCCACGTTCGCAGTGATCGCCCCGTCACGGTGAAAGCCGATCCCGACTCACCCGACGAGGTGCAGATCCTCATCCTCCAGGGGCGACCTATCAGCGAGCCCGTCGCACAATACGGGCCGTTCGTCATGAACGATCGAGCCGGGATCGAACAGGCCTTCGCCGACTACCGGCAGACCGGTTTCGGTGGCTGGCCGTGGCACCGCGACGACCCGACCCATGGCCATGAGCCACTCAGGTTCGCCCGTCGCCCGGACGGACTGATCGAAACGCCGAGCAGGTCGCAAGAACCGGCTGAGTCCGGCTGAGTCCGGTTGAGTCCGGTTGAGTCGGGCGAGTCGGGTGAGTCTGGCTGATCATCGCGAGTTGCAGGGTCCGCTCGTTCGTCAGGGTGTCTCCGGCGTGGCGTCCTGCTGATCGTGTAGCGACCTGTAGAGCATCTCCAGTTCTTCGTCGCTGATCTGCACGACGGTGTCCATCTCGCGCAGCGCATTGCCTAACTGGGCCTGGGTGAACGCCGGGGTCGCAGCAGGTTCGTTCGGCGAGGGTTTGGGGAAAGCAAGCGCGAGTGGGTACCGCCGCCACCGAAAGGGTGCGTTGAGAGCGACGGCGGCGACCACGATCAATGCCGCGTCGAGCATGACGGGGGTGAGTGGATATTGCCAGGATGGAGTGCTCGTCGGCGTGACCAACAGGATCGCTGCGAGCGCGGTCGCTCCGCCCGGCGGATGGAGGCATCGGCAGACTTGCATGACGCCGATGGCCAATCCCACCGCCAGTGCTTTGGCAGCGGTTCCTCCGCCGACGACATGGGCGACGATGATGCCGACCACTGCAGACACGCCGTGCCCTCCGAGAACTGCCCACGGCTGCGAGAGCGCGCCGTGGGGCACCGCAAAGACCAACACAGCGGAGGCGCCGATCGAACCAACCAGCCACAGCGATTGAGGCGACGAATCCGGCCGGGTCGCGCTGGCCACGATCACCACGAACGCGATGCCGAGCCCGGAAGTGATCGTCGAGACGAGTTGATCGCGCCACGATGTGGGGTGCGCCGGTACCCCCATCAGGTGTCGCAGCGAGTGTCTCTTGCCGTTTGTCGCGGAGGTCGTCACGTCGCTTAACGTAGCTCTACCGGAAGACCCTCCTGCGCGCCGAGAGCGCCGGACAGGCCGATGGCCGCAGCCGCAACCGCACGGCGCACCTGGGCGAGATCGATACCACTCAATCGAAAACTGGGACCGACCACGTTGATCGCGGCAACGATGCCGCGCGACGAACGTATCGGCGCGCTGACCGCAGTGATCCCCGGCTCCAACACGCCGACTCTGCTGACGACACCGTCTGCGTCGGTCTTGCCGCGTAGTGCAGATCCCACCGCTGTCGACTTGCTTGCGAACCCGCGGCCGAGCCAACCGCTGTGGCGAAGCGCGTGGGTGCCCGAGGCCTTGGCGATGTACACGGCACTCTGCGGGGTTTCCGCAAGAGCGAGGTATGCGGACTCGCCGGTCCGGTGGGCGAGTTCGTCGAGGAACGGTTGTGCCACTGTGACCAACGACGACCCGATGAATATGGTCGTCGACAGTTCGATCAGGGTCGGGCCCGGTCTGTAGATCTGGTCGTCGCCGTCACGTACGAGTAATCCTGCGGCTTCGAGAGATCGCAACTGCCGCAGTGCGGTGCTGGGCACGAGGCCGACCTTGGCCGCGGCCTCGGTGAGGCTCAGACCCTCGGTCGAAGCGCCGATGACGCACAGCAGTTGCAGTACTCGGTCCGACGACCGAGGACGATCGCGCGGCGCCATACCCTTCGACGGTTCACTGCTTTCACTGTGCAGTGCTAGATTGCGCATGGTGAAAGTCTATCGCGACCCTCTCGAGCTGTCGGACCGAGGTGTGTCGCGTTCCGATGTCGTGTCCGTCGCCCGCGATGGCCGGTTTGTCGACCTGCAGGATTCGGCCCGCCGGGCGATGCAGCGAACGGCCTCCGTCGTCGACGACTTCGTCCACGGTGACGTGCCGGTGTACGGCGTCACCACCGGCTTCGGTTCGTTGGCGAGTGTGGTCATTCCTCCCGACCGCACCGCCGAATTGCAGCTCGCGCTGCTGCGGTCGCACGCCGCCGGTATGGGTCCCGAAGTCGAGCGTGAGGTCGTTCGAGCCTTGATGTTCCTCCGTGCCCGGAGCCTCTGTCTCGGCTTCTCAGGGGTGCGCCCGATCGTCGCCGAGACGCTCGTGGCGATGCTCAATGCTCAGGTCACGCCGGTGGTTCACGAGTACGGGTCGCTCGGCGCGAGTGGCGATCTCGCTCCTCTTGCCCACATCGCGATGGTTCTGGTGGGTGAGGGCGCGGCTCGCGACGTGCAGGGTCGCGTTCTCGCCGGCCAAGATGCAATGGAGGCAGCGTCCGTGCCACCGATCGTGCTGCGCGAGAAGGAAGGCCTTGCGCTGATCAACGGCACGGACGGGATGCTTGGGATGCTGTGCCTCGCGTTACACGACATCACCGAGTTGCTGAAGGTCGCGGATGTTGCGGCGGCGTTGTCGGTCGAGGGTCTGCTCGGCACCGACCGGGCCTTTGCCGCAGATTTACAGGCGCTCCGCCCGCAGTTGGGTCAAGCGGTCAGTGCATCAAATCTTCGCCGGATGCTGGCCGGTTCGCCGATCGTTGCCAGCCACCGCGAGGGTGATCACCGCGTCCAGGACGCCTACTCCTTGCGTTGCACACCGCAGGTGCACGGCGCGGGGCGAGACACCGTGGCCCACGCCGAATTGGTTGCAGACCGGGAGTTGGTTGCTGCGATCGACAACCCGATGATCCTGCCCGACGGGCGAGTCGAGTCCTGCGGCAACTTCCACGGCGCGCCGCTCGGCTACGTGCTTGACTTCCTGGCGATCGCGGTTGCAGACCTCAGCGCTCTGTCGGAACGTCGCACCGACCGGATGCTCGACCCCGCTCGCTCGTGGGGGTTGCCGCCCTTTCTGTCGCCGGACGCAGGCGTCAACTCGGGGATGATGATCGCCCACTACACCCAAGCAGCGATGGTGTCGGAGAATCGCCGCCTCGCCGTGCCCGCGAGCGTGGACTCGATGGCCACCAGCGCGATGCAGGAGGACCATGTCTCGATGGGTTGGAGCGCAGCTCGCAAGCTTCGTCTCGCAGTCGCGAACTTGACCCGAATCCTGGCGGTCGAGTTGGCCTGTGCTGCACGCGCCATCGATCTCCGCCGACCGCTCGAACCGGGCCGGGCGACGGGAGCAGTGGTCGGCAGCATTCGTTCACGCGTCGAGGGTCCAGGGGCGGACCGTTGGCTGTCACCGGAACTCGCGGCGGTCGAAGCACTGGTGGCAGATGGATCCATCACCACGGCGGTCGCCGACGTGATCGGTCCGCTCGAGTGATGAACCGGGTATCGCCCTTACCCCTTCGAACAAGACGAACGACCCGAGCAAGAGGAGCAAACAACGATGTCTGGCCCGCGTGAAGTCCGTGCCGCCCGTGGAACCACGATCAGCTGCAGAAGCTGGCCCCAAGAAGCAGCGCTACGAATGCTCTGCAACAACCTCGATCCAGAGGTCGCCGAGCGACCGGATGATCTCGTCGTGTACGGCGGCACCGGTCGCGCCGCTCGTTCATGGGACTCCTTCGACACGATGTGCCGCACGTTGACCACATTGGCCGACGATGAGACGATGCTGGTCCAGAGCGGGAAGCCGGTCGGCGTGATGCGCACCCACGAATGGGCGCCGCGAGTCCTTCTCGCAAACAGCAACCTCGTTCCGGACTGGGCCACCTGGGACGAGTTCCG
>JANOEM010000602.1:0-4916 GCA_031413195.1 Actinomycetes bacterium | reverse complement strand
GGCAGAAGCTGAAGAGGAGTTGCGCAAACAGGCCTATCTCCAAGGCAAAGCCGACTCTGCCGTGGGGTTGCTGCACAATATCCGCAATTCCCTGGGGCCGCTGGGAGTCAACGCTCAACTGGATGAACTCGCCGAACACACTCGTCGATCACGTCGATCACTGGGTCGTCAGTAACCCCAAGGGGGAGCAGCTGACGATCCGTCTGCTCGAGGTGCTTCACGAGGCCTCCCACGAGTTGGGCGACGATCCCGGCCTGCAAAAAGACGGCGTCGAAGCCCACCTCCAGGAGCTGCTGGCAGCAACACCCGATTCGATCGAGGCTGGGCTCACGCTGGTCCGCCGCGAGTACCCGACCGCGATCGGCCCGATCGATCTCGTCTGTCGCGATGCTGCAGGTCAGGTCGTTGCGATCGAGGTCAAACGTCGAGGCGAGATCGACGGTGTCGAGCAGTTGGGCCGATACATCGAGCGTCTGCATCTCGACTCGTCGCTCGGAGCAGTGCGGGGAGTGTTCGTCGCCCAGGTCGTCAAACCCCAAGCCCGGGTGTTGGCTGAAGCCCGCGGCTTCACCTGGGTCGAGGTGGACTACGACGCCCTGCGCGGGCTGCACCCCGACGACCTCCGGCTGTTCTAGCTCCACCAGACGACAGAGAGGACCCGGTCGGGGATCTCGAGGACCTCGAGAACCTCGAACTGAATGTCTCAAACGCACATTTCTGTGCGTTTCAGACATTCAGTTCGGCTACGCATTCGCCCGACGACCACTGACGAGCTCGGGGCCAATCATCTAATGTCGCTCGTGATGCAACGTGTTCACGGTCTCGTCAAGCACTATGACTGGGGCGACCTCACGGCAATCCCTCATCTCCTCGGGCGCGAGCCGGACGGACGCCCCTACGCCGAACTGTGGTTCGGAACCCACGACGGCGCTCCTTCGACCCTCGACGACGGCCGCAGTCTCGAGTCGGTCGTGGGCCCCTTGCCATACCTACTGAAGGTCCTCTCGGCGTCGCAACCGCTGTCGCTGCAGGTGCACCCAACGAGTGAGCAGGCGAGGGCCGGATTCGACCGCGAGGACGCAGCGGGCGTTCCGCTCCAATCGCTCCGGCGAACCTACAGAGATCCCTTCCATAAACCCGAGATCATGTGTGCGCTCACTTCGTTCGAGGCTTTGTGCGGCATCGCTCCCGTGCAGCAGACAGATGCCCTGCTGGGTGAACTCGGTCCGGCGGCGGCGTCGATGCGTGCGGTCCTGGCCAACGGTGGGGTGGACGCCGTCATTGCACTGCTCCTCAATGACCGGCCGGCGCTCGGGCCATTGCTCGACGCGGCAGAACTGCACCCCGATCCACGTTGCACGTGGTTGGCCAAGCTCGGTCACCAGTTTCCAGGAGACCCGTCTGCGGCGATCGCACTGATTCTCAACTACGTGTCGTTGCGCCCCGGAGAAGCCATCTATCTCGGAGCCGGCAATTTGCACGCCTATTTGGGCGGGACGGGGGTTGAGGTGATGGCCAATTCTGACAACGTCGTGCGGGCTGGCCTGACCAGCAAGCACGTCGACGCCGATGAAGTGTTGACCGTTCTGGACACAACGCCATTGATCGATCCTCTCGTTCGGCCTGTACCGACAACGGACGGCGGGACCAACTATCCGGTCCCCGTGATGGATTTCCGGTTGACGGTCTACGAGATCGACGGCAGCGTCGACTTCGTGGCTGACGGTCCTGAACTACTGCTCTGTACCAAAGGTGAAACCGTGGACTTCTCGCAGGGCGATTGTGTGTTCGTCACCGCAGGAGAAGAAGTCGAATTGATCGGAACTGCGACAGTATTCCGGGTCGGCGGATCGGCGCGGATCGCCGAGACGGATTGACCGGGATCACAGGCGCGAGACTGCTGCGAACGCAAGGTCGAGCAACCGATCGCGCGCCGATTCCTGCTTGTCCCAATGCCGATGGTCCCACTCGCCGGCGCTGACGTCGTCGCCGGCGTACAACAACTGCCCGTACACGACTCCGCGAAAGGCTGAGGCTGCGAACATCGCCGACGCTTCCATCTCGACCGTGATGCAGCCCTGCGCGCGTCGACGGGCAACCTTCAGTGCCGTCTCCCTGAAGAACGCATCGGTCGTCCAGGTCATCCCGCGATCGTGGGGAATCCCCGCCTCGGTGAGCACCTCATCGATCGCCTGCAGAGCCCGTGGATGCGGAGCAACCGCCGCACCCGCCGGCGCATAGTGGTAGCTGGTTCCTTCGTCGCGGATCGCTGACGTCGGAACGATGACATGGCCGACATCGAAACCGGCGCGGATGATGCCAGCACCACCGCAGCCGATGATCTTGGTGGCCCCCAGCGCGATGAGAACCTCGAGCGACGAGACCGCTGCCGGAGCGCCGACACCGGGACTCACCAACGCGACTTGATCTCCCTGGTGCTCGACGACACAGATCGCATGATCTCCGTGCTCGAACGGCACCGAGTACAGCACGTCGAGGCCGGTCGTCCTTTGCCTGACCACGTCGCCGAACCAGCACATCACCGCTCGCTCCGGGAAGCCGAGTTGCGCCACGTGGATCGATGGATTGATGACTGCGTCCGGCGACGGATCGAACTCATGGAGCGGGAGGTGCGCTGGGTGCGCCTCGCTCACCCCTGCACCTTCTTGCGGATCTGGACGATCTTGTCGTGCGCGTGATTGACGTCTTCGCCCTTGTCATCGAGCAACTTGGCCCGATCCTTGGCGGCCTCGCGTTCGGCTTTGGCGGTGTCGACGCGAGCGATCGCTGCTTCCGTGCCGTGTTCATGGATGAACTCGGCCCACTCGACGAGAGCCTCGACCATTTCGTCCTCGGCCACGACCGCGACGTTGCGGCCCTTCACGAACAGGTGGCCGCGTTTGTTGCCCGCAGCGATGCCGATGTCGGCCTCGCGAGCCTCGCCTGGGCCGTTGACGACGCAACCCATCACGGCAACCTGGAGCGGGATCTTGCGATCACCGAAGGCCTCCATCGCTCGCTTGGCGACATCGATCACGTCGATCTCTGCCCTGCCGCAACTTGGGCAGGCAATCAGGTCGATGTTCTTGCGTTCGCGGAGTCCGAGGGCCTCGAGCAATTGGCGGCCCGCCCGCGCTTCTTCGACCGGATCGGCGGTGAGGCTGTAGCGGATGGTGTCGCTGATGCCTTCCATCAACAGGGTCGCGATGCCGGCTGTGGCCTTCAGGAGACCCGCCGGTGGCGGACCGGCTTCGGTGACGCCGAGGTGCAGCGGAATGTCGGTGACCTCGCTGAGTTGGCGATACGCCTCGACCATCAGCGGCACGTTCGAAGCCTTCACGCTGATCTTGACGAGGTCGAAATCAACCTCTTCGAAGTATCGAAGCTCCTGCATCGCCGATTCGACCATCGCCTCGGGCCTGATTCCGCCCCACTTCTCGTAGAGCGCCGGGTCGAGCGAGCCGCCGTTTACCCCGATCCGGATCGGCACCTGACGATCGCGTGCTTCGGCAGCGACCGCCTTGATGTGTTCGGGCTTGCGAATGTTGCCCGGATTGAGACGAAGTCCGTGGACCCCGGCTTCCATCGCGGCAAGTGCCATCTTGTACTGGTGGTGGATGTCGGCGATGATCGGGATCGGCGATCGGGGCACGATCTGGGCGAGCCCCACTGCTGCCTCGGCCTCGTTGCACGTGCACCTGACAATGTCGCAACCTGCAGCAGCAAGCGCGTAGATCTGCTGCAGCGTGCCTTCGACATCGGCAGTCTTGGTGATCGTCATCGACTGGACTGTGATCGGTGAATCGCCACCGACCGGCACCTTTCCGACGAAGATCTGACGGGTCTTGCGGCGTTCGAACATCGGGTTCAGTGTGCCATCGATGGAGCCAATTCGCGCGTCTCGAACAGGCGCTCGACCCGCACCGGCCTAACGAATGGGCCTGGTGATGTCCAGATACAGCCCGGCAAACAGCACGAACACGAGGAAGGTCATCACGGCCATCGCAACAGGCACCATCTTGGCGACATCTGCCCGGTAGGGCGGCTGCCCCTTGCGGGACCGGATCCGCTCGTAGGTGGCGATGGCGGCATGCCCTCCGTCGAAGGGCAGCAACGGGAACATGTTGAGCAGTCCGACGAACACGTTGACTCCGGCCAGAGTCAGCAGGATTCCCGGTAGCCCGGTTTCGTTTCCGATGTCAGAACTCAATCGACTGATCCCGTACACCGTGACGGGTTGAGTGGATTGATCGGTGTTCTCCCCGGTGAGGTGCTGAACGATGTTGACGGGATTCATGACCTTGATCACGCCGCCGACGCTCTGCCACGCAGCCGACCCGAGGTCGGTGAAGCTGTCGACGAAAGCCGTGGACAAGGGCTGTTGCACGAATCCATTCTCTTGTCCGGAACTGACGCCGAGGAACGGGGTAGTCACAGCTGGATCGGGATTCGGGCCGAGGATCGCACTGAGCTCGACCTGTTCACCGTCTCGCTCGACCACCATCAGAATCTGATCGCCGACCTCGCGAGAGCGCACGACGATTCCGACGTCCTCAGCGTCAGCAACCACCTGGCCGTCGATCGAGAGGAAGATGTCGTTCGGTCGAAGGCCCGCCGAGTCGGCGCCTGCTCCGTCGACAACTTGCATCACGCCGACCCGGCCGGTCGGCTCGTTCTTTCCCCATGTTGCATAGACCGTGAACAACAACACGATCGCAATGATCATGTGCATGACCGACCCGGCCGTGATCGTCAACATCTTCGATGGGTAGGGCTTGTTCCGGTAGGCCCGCGACTCATCCTCGGGGGCGGTCTCGTCGAGATTGTTCATTCCGATGATCCGGACGAACGCCCCCACCGGGAAGGCGCGGACGCCGTACTCGATCTCACCGCGCCGACGGCTCCAGATCTTGGGG
>JANOEM010000601.1:0-13687 GCA_031413195.1 Actinomycetes bacterium | reverse complement strand
GACCAGCACATCGGCGGAGAACTGTTCGACGAACTCGTCGTGAATCACATCGGTGAGATGCTCGACCCCGATGTCTGGGACGCGATCCAGGTCGGCGATGATCCGCTCTGGCGCCAGGTGGGGGCCGCCCTGCGCAACGAGGCCCGCAAGGCCAAAGAAGCACTCTCGTCACACCCGTACGCCAACCTGTTGGTTCCGTTGCCCGCCGGGCTGTGGCAGGTGCGGTTCACCCGGGAGGCGTTCTCGGACCTGGTGCGACCGTACATCGCCGAGACGATCACCACCCTCGATCGATGTCTTGAAGAAGCGGGCGTCCGCCGTAAGCAGTTGGCCGGGATCTCGCTGGTCGGGGGGTCGAGCCGGTCGCCGATCGTCGAGGAGATGGTCCGCGAGGCGTTCCCGATGATATCGATCAGCCGTCGTGGTGATCCCAAGGCCACCGTCGCAGCGGGCGCGACACTCGCGGAGCGCCCGTCGTCAGAGATCCCCGGACTGTGGCGGAGCCCGGTGACCCAGGGGGCCTCGCCGGGCACAGCGCACGAACCGGTCCGGCTCGCGCCACCCCCGATCTCTCAGCCGCCCGAGGCGCCGGTCTCGTACCCACCCTCGCCCCCGCCCGTCTCTCAACCCCCGCCTCCGGCCCCGCCGACCCCTTCGATCCCGCCGTCCCCACCGATCCCGTCGTCCCCACCGGGCGCATCGACCCCGCCGAACCCACCGAACCCGCCGACAGTTGCGGTCCCGATCGGCGGATTCTTGCAGCCGGGGTCTTCCGGGCCGGTTCGCAAGAACCGCAAGCGATTGCTCATTGTGGTGGGCGTGTTGGTCGCGACTGCGATCGCCGCCGGGGTCGTCCTTGCGACGAGATCAGACGACTCGTCGAGCGGGAACAACACCCAGTCGACATCGCCGGCGCCGGGTGGATCGACTGGTGCACCCGATTCTGCATCCGTGTCGACCGAGCCCGACACCGAGCCCGACACCGGGCCCGAAACAACGTCGGACTCGACCAAGAACTCCGAGCCCGACTCGACCACGGCGCCTGAATCAACGGACTCGTCGCCGACTTTCGAGACCATCCCAACGAGCACGATCCCGCAGGATGAGCCGACCGGGACCAAGGTGGCCACTTTCGCCGGTCATTCCGCCGAGGTCCTGGCCGCCAGCTTCAGCTCAGATGGCTCGAGGTTGGTCACGGCCGGCCTCGACCGATTGGGAATCGTCTGGGACGCCGAGACCGGTGAGCAGGTGTCGACGCTCACCGGTCATCTCGACGAGGTCTATTCGGCCGACTTCAGTCCTGACGGCAAGATGGTTGCTACAACGGGCGCCGACGCCACGGTGCGGCTCTGGGAGGCAAAGTCCGGCGACGAGTTGTACACCTTCACCGGTCACACCGACGTCGTGTTCCAGGTGTCGTTCAGCCCCGAAGGGAATCAATTGCTGAGCGCCAGTCGCGACGGCACCGCCAGACTGTGGGACATCCCAACCGGCACCGAAGCCGCCCTGTTCGTCGGGTCCACCGAAGCGGTGTACTCGGCAGAGTTCAGTCCTGACGGTTCGATGGTCGTTGCCGGCGGGCAGGACGATGTCGTGCGTGTCTGGGATGTGTCGGCGCCCGGGTCGCCACGCTCGTTCGTCGGCCACATCGCCGATGTGCAGACGGCGTCGTTCAGCCCAGACCAGACCCTGATCGTGAGTGCCAGTGACGACGGCACGGCCAAGGTTTGGGATGCCATCGGTGGTCGGCTGATCTACGACTTCGCTCACGACTTCGGTGTCACCTCGGCTTCGTTCAGTCAGGATGGAACGCAGGTGATCACGAGCAGCATCGACCGGTCAGCAAAGATCTGGGATGTCGCGAGCGGCAACCTCCTGCACGCGTTGCTCGGCCATACCGACACCGTCTTCGGGGCTGCGTTCAGCCCCGACGGGAGCCAAGCTGTCACCGCCAGCGCCGATGGCACCGCCAAGCTGTGGGATGTTGCCAGCGGCAGCCTGATTGTCGATCTCAGCGTCGGCGCGCCCGTGGCCGGAGCAGGGTTCAACCCCGATGGCTCGATGATCGTCACGGTCAGCAACGATGGCAACGCGCTGCTCTGGGCCACCTGACCGAACCTGAGTCGATACGACTCAAGTTTTCTCACAGCCGAAGTTGCCCAATCTGGAATCTGTGGATAAAGTTGCGGCACATTCGCTCAACATTGCCCAACAGGAGAACAGTTCACCATGGCTAAAGCAGTCGGAATCGACCTCGGAACCACCAACAGCGTCGTTGCATTCTTGGAGGCCGGCGAGCCGGTCGTCATCCCCAACTCCGAAGGCGCTCGCACGACGCCGAGCGTGGTTGCGTTCAGCAAGGCTGGCGAAGTTCTCGTCGGCGAGGTCGCCAAGCGTCAGGCGATCACCAACCCAGACCGTACGTTCCGCAGCATCAAGCGCAACATGGGTACGTCGTGGAAGAGTGACGACGTCGACGGCAAGCGCTACACGGCCCAAGAGATCAGCGCTCGTACGTTGATGAAGCTCAAGCGTGACGCCGAGGCATATTGCGGCGACGTCGTCACCCAGGCCGTGATCACCGTCCCCGCGTACTTCGACGACGCCCAGCGCACCGCCACCAAGGAAGCCGGCCAGATTGCCGGGCTCGAGGTGTTGCGGATCATCAACGAGCCCACCGCTGCGGCCTTGGCCTACGGGCTCGACAAGGGCACCGAGGACGAAACCGTCCTCGTATTCGACCTCGGTGGAGGCACGTTCGACGTGTCCGTGCTCGAGATCGGCGATGGCGTGTTCGAGGTCAAGAGCACCCACGGTGACACCCACCTCGGCGGCGACGACTGGGACCAGCGCATCATCGACTGGTTGGTCCAGCAGTTCAAGTCCGCCCACGGGGTGGACCTCGACAAGGACCGGATGGCCACTCAACGCCTCAAGGAAGCTGCCGAGAAGGCCAAGATCGAACTCAGCCAGGTGCAGCAGACCCAGATCAACCTTCCGTTCATCACCGCGACCGCAGAAGGCCCGTTGCACCTCGACGAGTCGCTCAGCAGATCGAAGTTTCAGGAGATGACGGCCGACCTGATCGAGCGTTGCCGGGTCCCGTTCGAGCAAGCCCTCAAGGACGCAGGCGTCAGTAAGGGCCAACTTCACCACGTCATCCTCGTCGGCGGCTCCACCCGCATGCCGGCAGTCGCAGATCTGGTGATGAGCCTGACCGGCAAGGAGCCGAACCGCAGCGTCAACCCAGACGAAGTCGTCGCAGTCGGTGCCGCGATCCAGGCCGGGGTGTTGAAGGGCGACGTCAAGGACGTGCTGCTGCTCGACGTCACCCCGCTCAGCCTCGGGATCGAGACCAAAGGCGGCGTGATGACCAAGTTGATCGAGCGCAACACCACCATCCCGACCCGTCGGACCGAAGTGTTCACGACTGCCGAAGACATGCAGCCGAGCGTCGAGATCCACGTGTTGCAGGGCGAGCGAGAGATGGCCGGATACAACAAGACCCTCGGCAAGTTTCAGTTGGTCGAGCTTCCCCCGGCGCCTCGCGGCGTGCCCCAGATCGAGGTCACCTTCGACATCGACGCGAACGGGATCGTGCACGTGTCCGCCAAGGATCGGGCGACGAGCAAAGAGCAGTCGATGACCATCAGTGGTCAGAGCACGCTCGACAAGAAAGACATCGAGCAGATGGTCAAAGACGCCGAAGCCCACGCCGAGGAAGACCGTCAGCGGCGCGACGAGGCCGAGACCCGCAACAACGCCGACTCCGCCGTGTACCAAGCCGAGAAGATGCTCCGTGACCAAGCCGCGACCGTCAGCGATGACGACAAGGCTTCGGTCGAGACGCCGCTCGCGGATCTCAAGGCGGCACTCACCGGAAACGACTCCGCTGCGATCAAAGAGGCGACCTCATCGTTGTCCACCGCGTTGCAGGCCTTCGGCCAGAAGCTCTACGAAGCAGCGTCACGCGACTCCAACGCGACCGGCTCGTCGGCCAGCGGCCAGGACAACGCCGTGAACGACGAAGAAATCGTGGACGCTGAAATCGTCGACGACGAGACGTGAGTCGGCGATGAGCGACAACGATCACGATCACGACAACAATCAGGACAACCACGCGACCGAGTTCGAGGCGTTCCTCGACGGCGACCCCGACGACGACTCCGGATTCGATCCGGCCGACATCGCTGCAGATGCCGATGGCGCGTCGGCGACGGTTCACCCGCTGACGCCTCACCCACTGACTGAGGTCGAAGAGCTCACGATCGAGGTCCAAGAGTTCAAGAGCATGGCGCTGCGTCTGCAGGCTGATTTCGAGAACTATCGCAAGCGGGTCACAGCCCAGCAACAGGACGAAGTCGACCGAGCGACGGGCAAGCTGGCCGAGTCCCTGCTTCCCGTTCTCGACGCGTGTGAGGCAGCGTTCGCTCACGGCGCCGACGGCGTCGAGCCGATCTGGTCGCAGTTGATGGGCGTACTCCAAAAGCAGGGCCTCGTGGCGCTCGACCTTGCCGACAAGCTGTTCGACCCGACTCACGCCGACGCCGTGCTCCACGAACCCGGCGACGGTGGCGAGCCGGTAGTCAGCGAGGTTTTGCGCACCGGATACGTCTGGAAGGGCAAGACCCTGCGTGCCGCGATGGTCAAGGTCCGAGGCTGAGTCCGTGACATGAGCGCGCAGCGGGATTGGTACGAGAAGGACTTCTACAAGGTGCTCGGCGTCAGCCAGACGGCGACCCCGAAAGAGATCACCAAGGCCTATCGCAAGCTCGCGCGCGACAATCACCCCGACACCAATCCCGACAACGTCGCTGCTGAGAACCGCTTCAAGGAGATCTCGGCTGCCTACGACGTCGTCGGCGACGAGGCCAAACGCAAGGAATACGACGAGATCAAGGCGGCCGGGCCGATGGGCCCCTTTGGCGGAGGCTTCACCAACGGCGGAGGCGGTGGCCCGGGTGGCTACAGCTTCAACGTCGGCGCGGACGGTCTCGGCGATCTCCTTGGCGGCATGTTCAACCGCGGCGGCCGGGGTCGCGGCGCGTCTGCCGGCGGCGGACCGCAACGGGGCGAAGATCTCGAAGCCAGCCTGACGCTCGAGTTCATCGACGCAGTCCAAGGCCTGACGACCACGCTCTATCTCACCAGCGACGCCCAATGCGGTACGTGTAGCGGCAGTGGGGCGCGTCCTGGGACACACCCCAAGACCTGTTCTCAATGTGGCGGGCGAGGCGTCGTCGACGACAACCAAGGTTTCTTCTCGTTCAGCTCGCCGTGCCGTGCCTGTCAGGGCCGCGGCGTCGTCATCGAGCAGTCGTGCCCGAACTGTCGGGGTAGCGGAGTCGAGAAGAAGGCTCGCGAGGTCAAGGTTCGGCTGCCGGCAGGCGTCGCCGACCGCCAACGCATCCGCCTCAAGGGCCGCGGTGGCCCAGGGCGCAACGGCGGCCCGGCCGGTGACTTGTTCGTCGAGTGCCACGTCATGCCCCACCGCCTGTTCGGTCGCGATGGTGACAACCTCACGCTTCGGGTGCCGATCACCGTCTCCGAGGCGGCACTCGGTGGTGACATCGAGGTGCCGACCCTCGCCGGGCCGAGCGTCAAGCTACGGCTGAAGGCCGGGACCCAAAGCGGCACCCGCCATCGGGTCAAGTCGATGGGTATCGAGAGCGCGAAGCGCACCGGTGACCTGATCGTGACGGTCGATGTGCAGGTACCCACCCATCTCACCGACGCCCAACGCAGTGCGCTTGAGGCGCTCGCGGAGGCGACTACGGTTTCGCCGAGAGCCCACCTGACAAATCTCCAATCGACCGAGGATCGGCTGTGAACGAGCATGCGCAGTAGAACCCACGCTGTGTACGTCATCTCGGTCGCGGCCGAGTTGGCCGGGATGCATCCCCAGACCCTTCGCATCTACGAACGTCGGGGTTTGGTCCAGCCCGCCCGGTCCCAAGGTGGCAACAGGCGCTACAGCGATCTCGACATCGATACTCTGCGTCGGATCCAACAACTCGCGGCCGAAGGCATGAACCTCGAAGGCATTCGCCGGGTGATGTCACTCGAAGCAGAAGTCGAACGGCTGCACGCCGAGAACTCCGAACTGCGCAGCCAGTCCAGCACCGCAATCGCCGAAGCTGATCGGCGGGCCCCCCGCCGCGATCTCGTGCCGCTGCATCAGGCCGTCGCGGTGTTCTCGCAGACTTCGTCGAACAAGCCTCTCGGCTGATCGGACTCGTCCGGCCGGCCGGTCAACACAGGTCAACACGGGTCAACGCAGGTCGCGAACTCGACCGAGGGTGACGAGGGCGTCATCGAGCATTGCTGCCCACGGATCGTCCCAGGCATCGGCCTGAGGGTGGCGGAGTGTGGTGAGTGTCGGTTGGTCGAAGTGGAAATCGTCACCGAGAAGCTGGTGCAGTTGATCAAGGACTTCAGCTGCGACGGGTTCGGCCGAGACGGACTGACCGGGGTCGGTCGCTGAGCCACGGTCGACCCTCGAGCCGACGGTCGCTCGTGGTGTCGGCCCGGTTCCGTCGGCGTCGCGCCATGTGGCGAGAAGTTGAGGGTCCACACCGACCATCTGCGCGAAGGCGGCCATCACTGCCACCGCGTGTTTACAGGGTGTCTCCCAGTCGGGGCAGCTACAGCTGAAATGGACGTCCCCCGCCGCGGGGACCAGCGTGGTGAGGGGTTCCGAGGGAGAGTCCTGGCCGCCGGTCGGGCTCGAGACGGTCCTCGCGGTGGAGACGTGGATCGTTGCTTCGTAGGGCTGCGAACGGCTGCCCTGAACCAAGCCGGTGACGACGCCAGCCTGCACGTCGACATCCATGACCGCCCCCTGACGAAAGTAGGTGCGACCGCGGCTGAGCCGCTGCGGATTGCACGATCCGGCGACCAAGACGTTGATCAGCGTTGACGCGAGCTTCGCTTGTCGTTCGTCGATCGAGCTCATCTCGCCCCGGTTCTGGTCTGCGTCGGTGCCAGCGCGACCAGGGACCGGAGGTCGTCCGTGGACAGTTCCGTCAGCCATTGCTCGCCGGTTCCGAGGACCGAGTTCGCAAGCCTGCGCTTGTCATCGATGAGCTGGCTGATCCGTTCCTCGAGGGTGCCCTCGCACACCATCTTGTGGACGAGCACGGTGTGGTCCTGTCCGAGCCGCCAGGCCCGGTCGGTCGCCTGGTCCTCGACGGCCGGGTTCCACCAGCGGTCGTAGTGGATCACTTGTGACGCGCTCGTCAGGTTGAGCCCAGTACCTCCGGCCTTGAGCGAGACGAGGAGCAGCGGCGAGCCCTCGCCGGCCTGGAACCCTCCGACCATCCGGTCACGGCCACCGCGAGAGACGCCACCGTGCAGGAACGGCGCGTCCATCTGCAGCCGCTCGCGCAGATGGCGCTGGAGCAGTAGGCCCATCTCGCGGAACTGAGTGAACACGAGCGCTCGTTCGCCGACTTCGAGCAGGTCGTCGACGATCTCGTCGAACCGGGTCAGCTTGCCCGACCGACCGGCAAGTCGTGACCCGTCGCCTGCTGCATGAGCCGGGTGATTGCAGATCTGTTTCAACCGGGTGAGTGCAGCCAGCACGAGACCGCGCCGCTTCATCCCGGTCGCGGCTTGCGCGTCGGCCAGCAACCGATCGACCACGGCCTGGTACATCGTTGCCTGCTCGCGGGTGAGGGTCGACCACGCGATCTGCTCGATCTTGTCCGGGAGCTCCGGCAGCAGGGTCTTGTCGGCCTTGGTGCGGCGAAGGACGAACGGTTGAGTCAGCGAACGCAAGGCGGCTGTCGCGGCGGGATCCGCGTTGCGCTGGATCGGCTTGGCGTAGCGATCGTTGAACTGGGTCGCGCTGCCGTAGAGACCCGGGTTCACCGCGTCGAGGATCGACCAGAGTTCACCGAGGTGGTTCTCGACGGGAGTGCCCGTCAGGGCCAGCTTCTGACCGGCGTCTATCCGCCGTACCGCCTTTGCGGCCCGCGTGAGGTGGTTCTTGACGGCCTGCGCCTCGTCGAGCACGAGGGTGCCCCAGCGCACCGACGACAGCGTGTCGATGTCTCGCGCCAGGAGTCCGTAGGTGGTGACCACGATGTCGGCTGGGATCAACTGGCCGATCGCGCCGTCGCCGCGCGCGCGTTCGTTGCCGTGATGGATCGAGACCTGCAACTGGGGGGTGAAGCGTTCGGACTCGGCGTACCAGTTGTGCACGACGCTGAGCGGGCAGATCACCAGGTGTGGGCCGGGACGGGTGGACAGATGGGCCAGGGTGGTTGCGGTCTTGCCGAGTCCCATGTCGTCGGCCAGGCACCCGCCGAGGCCTAACCGGCCGAGGAAGCCCATCCAACTGAGACCGCGGCGCTGATAGTGACGAAGCTCGCCGACGAAGTCCTCGGGTTCGTGCATCTCGACCAGGCGCTCGTCTGGCAGTCCAGCCTACAGTTCCTGGATCCAGCCCGGTCCATCAAGCGCGACCACCGACGGTGAGCCGGCGTCGCCGGCGGCTGCGTCTGCGGCCAGCTTCAGCAATCCGGCGACATCGACCTCGGCGTGCTCAACGCGGTTCTTCTGCAATCGCAGCAGCGTGTTCCGAACCTGTTGGGTGTCGAGTCGGACCCATCGACCACCGACATGGATCAGCGAGTTGCCCGCCGCAGCGGCACGTTCGAGTTGGGCGTCGTCGATGGGGGAGTCGTCGACGGTGGCGTTCCACTGCACCAGTGCGCCTGCCGAGAACCGGCCGCTCGTCGCCGATTCGGGCCGGGCCGTCGCTGCGGCACGGACGCCGGTCTTGGCCCGGATCAACTGTTCCGGACCAAGCAAGCGGATATCGATCGACTCGAGCAAGGCGGGGGCCGTGGCGAGGAAGGTCTCGACCTCTTCGATCGCAAGCTCGGCGATTGCAGTCGGGTCATCGGCGAAGACCTTGAGCGGAGCGAGCAAAGCTCCGAGATGGTCGCCGAGAAGTTGCCCTGCGTCGCCGACGCGTTCGCGAAGGCGTGAGAGTTGATCTGCCCTGCGGGCAAGGTCCAATGCCAGCGGGGTGCCGTCGACGACATCGGCCGCTGTGCACCAATGATCGGCCTGATCGATATCGACGAGTTCGAGCGTGAGCCGCCATGGATCGTCGAGTTCGTCGGGCAGGTGCAGGCGCAACTGCGGACTGAGCACCGCCAACCCGGCCGCCCGTTCGGCCTCATGGGCCAAGGCCCGCGACAGTTCGGCGAGAGCGTCCCGATCGTCGTTGCGGTACAGCACGTTGCCACCCGCCGATGCGAGCGCCCGGAAAGCGGCCTGGGCAGCCCGGTACTCGGTGCCACGACCATGCCGCGGGTGCGGGGGACGCCACGCACGTGCCCACAGCGTGCGCCTGACCATGGCATCGACCAGATCTTCGAACAATCGCGAGATCTCCGTGACGGCGCAGATCGGTGGCATCAGTCTTTGCAGATCGACGAGCGCCGTTTCGAGCGCCTGATCGGTGATCGGGACCCAGTGGGCGACGTGCACCGGGCCGTCGATCTCGAGTAACGGGCGGACTCGCCCGGCAATCACCGTTGCCTTGGCGAGATCACTCAGGGCAATGAACCACCGCAACGATGCAGACCCGGCTATCGCCCGCCCGGCCGGCCGTGCCTGGTCGAGATGGCTGACGTTGATTCGCAGAGACGTGGTTGGCGTGGTGCCGAGCGGACTGGGCAAGGGAACCGGAACCCGGCCGGCCAGCGCAGACGCCGACACGTGTTGGCCGAGCGTGCGATCGGCAACTCGCATCAGGTCGATCATGTGGGCTACTTGGCCGT
The DNA here is from genome assembly GCA_031413195.1 of Actinomycetes bacterium. Classification (GTDB taxonomy): domain Bacteria; phylum Actinomycetota; class Acidimicrobiia; order Acidimicrobiales; family Ilumatobacteraceae; genus WLMZ01. Next base: position 3,890 of record JANOEM010000601.1, on the reverse strand, counting down.
TCGGGTCGATCGCCCACAGGTGGAGGGAAGATTCGTGCCAGGTGAGCTGCAACGAGAGGTTGGAATCGTTGCGTCGAGCCATGCCGACAACCGTACCGAAGGCGTGTCTCGAAGTTCTCGGATCTGGCACCAGCCGTCACGCGCCGCGGGTGATGGCTTCGCCAGCGCCGAGGTGGGCCCGGTCAGCGGCGGCGCGGCCTGCATGCCATCCGCGGTGGTCGAACTGACGCCTGGACATCGTGGTCGTTTCGGGGAACAACTGTTCAGATGCCGCCGCCACGGCCGCCTCGCGGTCGGCCAGGATAGGTACCAATGCGGCGCCGTACTGCTGGGCCGCTTCGTCGGATGCGTGTTGCCGGGTGCGCTGCAAACGCTCGCCGATTCTGCTTGCGTACGACACCAGGAACGCCCGCCGGAACGGTGCGTTGCGAAGGGTGCGGTCGTTCGCAGTCGCGTCGGCCGACGCCTTGGTGGCCTGGACGAGCAACGACGTGAACAACACGTCGGTGAGATGCAGGTCGACGCCGAAACCCGTGACGGTTGCGAAACCGACTCGGGGTGACCAGATGCTGCGGACTCCGTTGACCTCGGCGATGATCGAGAGGAACACGGCCTTCTCGTCGGCGTAGGGACTATCGATGTGGACGCGCCGCGACTCGACCCCGGATTGGGCGCCGGCGCCATGCCCCGCAGTCCGGGCTGCTGCTGCCAATACCGCAGCGTCGATCGAGTACCTGGTCATCATCTCCTGCGCCTTGGCGGTGAAGGTCTCGGCTTCTGCGCTGAACGTCGTTGCTTCGGCCTTGGCCAGCAGGGCCCGGATCAGCTTGAGAGCCTTGGCATCGACATCGCCATTGGTTGGGCCAGCGGTAGCGCCTGTGGTGACGCCTGCGGTCTTTCCGCGTGGGACCGTTCCGTCTGTGCCCCTGTTCGAGTTGCCCCATGCCGACGGGGGATCGACGAGCAATGCCTGGCGAGGAGCGATCAGCAGTTGGCCGAGTACCTGGAGGCTGATCGTGAGCGCCTCGTCGGGATCCAGACGTTCTGCCCGGGACCAGCCCGGCAGTGCCTTCTCGTGGCCGCCGACGATGACGTCGCGTTCCGGGTCGTAGGTTCCGAGGTCCTCGAGTTGACCCAACCATGGCCGCGGGGCGCGACGGACAGCGTTGGTGCTGCGGGCTTCACTCGCGATCACAGCGACGACCAACCGACCAGCCCGGATGGTGCATTCGCGGCGAACCAAATGGGCAATGTCGGCCGGTTGCCAACCGACTTCGTACAGCGAGCTGACGCGTTGATGCAGCATGTCGGCAATGACCGAACTCGGGCGAGCAGCCGTGTCCGAGCCTTCGCCATTCTCGATGGCCGTCATGCTGCGCACGCCGCGCTCGAAGAGCGAGCGGTAGGGGCTGCCCGCTGCCCCGAGTTGGGCTGCGGTGATCACCGCCTGCTCGAGCTCCGCTGCGCTGAAGGCGGCTCGGCTCGCGCCAGGTGTGGTCGTTTCGCCTCTGTCGGCACGTCGCTGCTGCTGTGCTGCGCGACGCTTCTTGTCGGCTCGGCTTTGTCGTCGGCTCTTTCCCATCCCGCCAGTGTGGCAACGGGGTGCGCGACCCGGGCGCAAACATGTCTCAAGGACAAATGTTGATACGACCCGTATCAAGTTTGCTCACACGGTGTAGGCTCGGGTGATGGCGTTCGATCCGAAGAAGTGGACTCACAAGACCCAGGAAGCCTTTGCCGCAGCAATCGATCAGGCAAAGGCCAACAGCAACCCCGAGATCACCCCTGACCACGTGTTGGTGGCGCTGATGGGCCAAGAAGGCACCGTTGCCCCGGGCATCTTGCAAGCGTTGGGCATGGCCCCGCTGATGGTGCGCAACAAGGCCGAAGAGGCGGTTGGCAAGCTGCCCCGGGCCTACGGCGGCGCCGAGCCGCGGATGAGTCGAGAGCTCAACAACATCGCCGAGAACGCCGAGACGTATCGCAAGGACCTCAAGGACGATTACCTCTCGGTCGAGCACCTGCTGTTGGCGATGAATCAGCGCCTCGGTGTCGGCAGCGAAGAGCTGTTGCAGGCTTTGCAACAGGTGCGGGGCAGCCACCGGGTCAACAGCCAGAACCCGGAAGAGCAGTTCCAGGCGCTCGAGAAGTACGGCCAGGATCTCACCCAGCGCGCCCGCGAGGGCAAGATCGACCCGGTCATCGGTCGCGACGAAGAGATCCGCCGAGTCATCCAAGTACTCAGCCGTCGCACCAAGAACAACCCGGTCCTGATCGGCGAGCCGGGCGTCGGCAAGACCGCCATTGTCGAAGGCCTGGCCCGCCGGATCGCCGATGGTGACGTTCCGGAGGGTCTCAAGAACAAGCGCCTGATCAGCCTCGACATTGCATCGATGCTCGCCGGCGCCAAGTACCGCGGCGAGTTCGAGGAACGGCTCAAGGCCGTCCTCAAAGAGATCGTCGACGCCGAGGGCGAGGTGATCACGTTCATCGACGAGATCCACACCATCGTCGGCGCAGGTGCGGCCGAAGGCGCGATGGACGCCGGCAACATGATCAAGCCGATGCTCGCTCGTGGCGAGTTGCACATGATCGGCGCGACCACCCTCGACGAGTACCGCAAGTACGTCGAGAAAGACCCAGCTCTCGAGCGGAGATTCCAGCAGGTGTTCGCCGGCGAGCCGTCTGTCGAAGATACGGTCGCAATCCTGCGTGGTTTGAAAGAGCGCTACGAGGTCCACCATGGTGTCCGGATCCAGGACAACGCGCTCGTTAGTGCGGCCATGCTCAGCGATCGATACCTCACCAACCGGTTCTTGCCGGACAAGGCGATCGACCTGATGGACGAAGCGGCCAGCAAGCTGAGGATCGAGATCGACTCCATGCCGACCGAGATCGATGTCGTCGAACGCCGGATCCTGCAGCTCGAGATCGAACAGGTCGCGCTCAGCAAGGAAACCGACACGCCGTCGAAGGAACGCCTCTCGGCACTCGAGGACGAACTCGCAATCCTCAACGCGCAGAGCGCGACGATGAAAGGTCATTGGGAGGGTGAGAAGCAGGCGATCACCGCAATCCGAACCCTCAAGGAAGAGCTCGAACACCTGCGCACCCAATTGGAACGCGAGACCGACCTCAACATTGCAGCAGAGATCCGCTATGGCCGAATTCCCGAGCTCGAGCGCAGAATCGACGAAGCCACCGAGCACCTTGATGAACTGCAGAGCGGCAACCGGATGTTGAAAGAAGAAGTCGACGCGGAAGACATCGCCGAAGTCGTGAGCAAGTGGACAGGGGTGCCGGTGACCCGTCTGATGGAGGGCGAGATGGCCAAACTCGTCCACCTCGAAGAACATCTCCATCTGCGCGTGATCGGCCAGGATGCCGCAGTCACCGCCGTCGCCAACGCGATCCGACGCAGCCGTGCCGGTCTCAGTGATCCCAACCGCCCGATCGGCTCGTTCATGTTCCTCGGGCCGACCGGTGTCGGCAAGACAGAACTCGCCCGGTCCGTCGCGGAGTACCTGTTCGACGACGACAAGGCGATGGTGCGCATCGACATGGGCGAGTACATGGAGAAGTTCTCCGTCACCCGCCTGATCGGCGCGCCCCCCGGCTACGTCGGCTACGACGAGGGCGGCCAGCTCACCGAGGCAGTTCGCCGACGTCCGTACAGCGTGATCCTGCTCGACGAAATCGAAAAGGCCCACCCCGATGTGTTCAACGTGTTGCTCCAGGTCCTCGACGATGGCCGGCTGACCGATGGGCAGGGGCGAACCGTCAACTTCACCAACGTCGTGCTGATCATGACGAGCAACCTCCAGGGCGAACCGAGCAGCTTTTTCAAGCCCGAGTTCATCAACCGCGTCGACGACATCATCCGCTTCCGG